>JAEYXC010000172.1 GCA_023428655.1 Bacillota bacterium
AGGATTCCGGTATTTTAATTAAGGAGTTATACCTTGAAGCCTGATAAAGAAAATTTAATTCGAGATATTGTAGATAAACAGATACGCCAATTTGTCGATGGAATGGAAGCACGTTACCGAATGGAGGTTGACGATCCCTTAGGTGTAATCAACGCAAAGAAGAACAATGCCTTCATGTCCCAGCTTGGTGAGGAATTTATGTTCTATTCCGCTTTCGTTCGTTCCTTTGACAGCTCCTTTGGTAAGGTTCTTGAGAATATGGGTAACGCCATTGCCAAGATCTCCTATACGGTAAGGGGAAGGATTGAATCCTACCTTCTTCCACAGCAGACCCAGCACATCGATTATTTGATGACCGCCTATGAGAAACGGGATGCCAGACCTAAGATAGAGGATTATATGAATTTCAACTGTCTTATACCCTCCAATCTAACTAGCTTTCTCACCGCCCACGAGACGGATAATTATTTCTATGATGAGGAAAAGGGGTGCCACTACCTGATTGAATTAAAGGCAGGCGGTGATCTGGATAACAAGAAAGCAAAATCAGAAAAAATCGCACTGCTGAATGAATTCTTTATTCTTAAGAATTCGTTACAAAATAGCGAAACGGTACGTATTTTCTTTGCTACCGCATACAACAAATTTGGTGAGGGAGCTCCCTGGAGACAGGAACGGGTCCAGACCTTCTTCGCAGAGGAAGAGCTACTAATCGGTAAGGCCTACTGGAATTTCGTGTGCAACGATCCGGAGGGCTATCAGGTCATTTTTGATCAGTACCGTATCAGTTCGGAATATATGAAGGCATCCCTGGAGCGTATCAAGCATCTGTATTTCCATGTATCCAGGCCGATGGAGCATCAAATATCCTTGCAGGAATTTTGGTCACAGGACATCCTATGACCTATGTTTATAGTATAATTTGCTTCTGATAGATAACGAGAGGAGATTACCCCCTTATGATAGACACAAGTACCATAGATAAATACCTTCTTATGCACGGTGATTGTATGGAGAAGCTAAAGGAGATCCCCGATGGAAGTATCGAACTGATTCTCTGTGATCCCCCTTATAATTTGGCAAAGTATTCCACCGGCAATATGAAATTTGACTGGAGGAGCGAGATCAATAATGATGTTGCAAAATGGGATTTGAAGGAGCTTTCTCCCATCGATTTTTTAGATGAATTCAAACGAGTCCTCTCACCTACCGGTAATATTTTTATTTTCACCAGTTATAACCTGATCGGCAAATGGCACGAGGTGTTCGATAGTGAGTTCGACACCTTTCAGTTCATGGTGTGGCATAAGACGAATCCCATCCCTAATATCCGCAAGTCCTCCTTCCTCAACAGTTGTGAGTTGATTGTATGCATGTGGAATAAGGGACATACCTGGAATTTCTCCAAGCAGAATGAGATGCACAACTTTATCGAGAGCCCGATTTGTATGGGCAGTGAACGACTCAAGGAACCCAAGCACCCTACACAGAAGCCTCTGGCTGTCCTTAAGAAGATTATTAATGTGGCCAGCAAGGAGAATGACATTGTACTTGATATGTTCATGGGGGTAGCCTCCACCGGTGTAGCTGCTCTTGAGCTGAACCGTCGTTTTATCGGCATAGAGATTGATGATGTTTATTATGAGGCCTGTGAGAAGAGGATGAAAAATTGCAAATAATCCAAACTAGCCGCCTTTGTAAGTGATCCCCTTTCGGTAGATCTAAGTTAGCTCATAATGATAACCCAATGAATATCAAAGCTTTTACTATCAAGAAGGACCCATGCATACTCCAAGTCTAAATATCGACTTGGAGAACGCATGGGTCCTCTTCTATTTCTTAATTCATATTATTACGCTCTAACCAATGTATTCAATGAATTTCTATACTCTCCGGACGCCTCTATGGCTTATATTGTAAAGTTGGCAATCTCAGACTTCAAACGCTCGGAGCTTTGACCGGAAGCCTCCACCTGCTTTGTAACCTCGAAGGACTTATCCGTGATGCTGGCAACCTTCTCTGCGATATCACCGGTTCCGATTGCTCCCTCAGTGGCTGCATGAGCCACTTCATTGACCGAGGACATAATATTCTGGATGGATGCTAAGAGCTCCTCTGAGGTAGCACTGAAATCAGTAATGATACCATCGATATACATGGCATCCTCCATATAAGCACCTGCCACACCGGCCAGCCGGTTAAAGCTTTCCGTAATGTCCTTTGATACAAATTCGAGAAGCGAACCCGCACTGGTGGAAAGATTATCAACGGCTAGCGTCACTTCACCGGTTACTGTCTGAATCTTACCAACGGCCTTCTTCGATTGCTCCGCCAGCTGACGAATCTCGTCTGCCACCACTGCAAAGCCTCTGCCGCTTTCACCTGCTCTTGCTGCTTCAATGGAAGCATTTAGTGCAAGCAGGTTCGTCTGAGCAGTAATCTTCATGATAGAATCCGATAGCATATTAATCTCCGATACTATCTTTGCTTGCTCCAAGGCATGCTGCAATTTGCTCTCCATCTCAAGCTGCACTCTTGCTGATTTCTCCTGGGTTGCTTCCACATCCTCCTTAGTACCTAAGGCACGCTTACTAATCTCGACAATCTGAAGTGCCGCCTCCTGAGACTTCTCAGCAATTGTTCTGGAGGCTGTCTCGATCTCTGTGGAGGTGATAGTCATCTCCTGAGCAGAAGCCGCTGTCTCCTCCATACTTGCTGCCAGCTCCTCGGTAGTCGCTGCCACATCCTCAATATTCGAATTAAGCTCCCTTACATTGTCATTGATATTCTCAACAACAGTAATGATGTTATCTGCCTCAAGCTTCGCATTACCAACCAATTTCGCAACGGAGTCCTTCATCCCCTCCAGATCCCTGGCCAAGTTACCAAAGTCATCCCTTCTTGTCTCATAACCCTCCGGTAATTTAATCGTAAAATCACCGGTGGAAAGCGTGTTCAGATAATTTCCAAAGGTCTTAAAATCATTGTTTAACATTCTGGAAAGATATATTGTTACAAATGCCACGATCAGTAAAGCAACGGAAAAACTAACAATAAATAGAGTTACGTCCCTACGCAGGGCAGCACTCTCCACCTCCCTTATAGCTCCAATCTCCCGGTCAATATAATCGGTGTAATTACCGGTTCCGACCACCCACTCATAGGGTTCAAAGGCCAAGCTGTACCCTCTCTTTGGTAATGCTTCCGTCTCACCGGCCTTGGGGAACCAATAATCCGTAAAGTCGCCCCCCTCCTTCCTACCGTTCTCAATGATTGCCTTGATCATATAGAAGTCATTCACATCCTTAAGCTCATAGCGGTTCG
>JAEYXC010000299.1 GCA_023428655.1 Bacillota bacterium
AATTTCATTATTGTATTGAACGATAACAACATGTCAATTTCAGAAAATGTTGGGGGACTTGCTAATTATCTGGCGAAGCTACGTACCAATTCCAAATATACCGGCTTTAAGGAAAATATGGAGAATACGCTGAATATGATGCCCGGCGTAGGTAAGGTAATCGTGGATAAATTAAAGCGCTCAAAGGATGCGGTGAAGTATTTTATGCTTCCCAGCATGTTCTTTGAGGATATGGGCCTGACCTATATCGGACCCATTGACGGGCATGATATAGGCTCCATGATGACCGCCTTTGAAGCAGCATCAAGAGCAAAGAAGGCTGTTGTAGTTCATGTTCTTACGAAGAAGGGGAAGGGCTATCCCTTAGCAGAAAAATATCCGAGCAAATTCCATGGGGTGGAGCCCTTTGATATCAAAAGCGGACAGTCCACCAGTCAGGAAAAGAATGCCTCTTATACAAAGGTATTTTCCGATGCTATGCTGAACATAGCGAAGGAAAATAGTAAAGTAGTAGCAATAACCGCAGCGATGCCCTTCGGTACCGGTTTGTCCGATTTTATGAAGCAATATCCGGATCGTTTCTTTGATGTGGGAATAGCGGAGGAGCATGCCGTAACCTTTGCGGCTGGCCTTGCTATGGGTGGCTATAAACCAGTGGTAGCCATCTATTCTACCTTCCTGCAAAGAGCATACGATCAGATCATTCATGATGTCTGTATCAATCAGCTTCCGGTTATCTTTGCCATAGACCGAGCAGGAATTACAGGAAGGGATGGTAAGACGCATCAAGGGACCTTTGACCTGTCCTTCCTCTCCCACATACCGAACCTGGTAGTGATGGCACCGAAGAATAGCTATGAATTTGAGGAAATGCTACGATATGGTGTCGCATATAACGGACCCGTTGCAATTCGTTATCCAAAAGGAGATGCTTACACCGGCTTACAGGAACATCAAGCACCGATTGAGCTTGGCAGAAGCGAATTACTCTGGGAAGGTACCGAGTTAGCGATTTTGGCAGTGGGTAGTATGGTAAAGACCGGTGTGGAGGTCGTAGAGCTGCTGAAGGCTAGAGGAAAGAATGCAACCCTGGTAAATGTGCGCTTTGTATCCCCAATGGATACACAGATACTGGCGCATTTATCGGAGCAGCATAGCGTTATTGTCACTCTGGAGGAGAATGTGAAGAGCGGCGGTTATGGTCAGAAGGTAGCGGATTATCTTTGTGAAACGAGAAATCAGCAGATTCACCTGATTAATATCTCGGTACCGGATCAGTTTATTGAGCATGGAGGAGTAAGTGAGCTCCACAAGCGTTTTGGACTCGATGCTCAAAGCATTGTCGATAAAATATTAATGTAAAGGCTTATACTATTTGACGAATAGGATAAGCATAAATAGATATACAGAAGGATTTATATTGCTGATATCATAAATCGCAAAATAAATCCTTTTACATGGAGGTTTGGTGTGAAAGAACGTTTGGATATACTAATGGTAAATCGAAAGCTGGCAGAATCCAGGGAGAAGGCTAAGGCTATCATCATGTCCGGAAATGTATTTGTGGAAGGACAGAGAGAGGATAAGGCAGGTAGTACCTTTCCCGAGGAGGTCAGTATTGAGATAAAGGGAAATCCGTTGAAATATGTCAGCCGTGGTGGATTGAAGCTGGAAAAGGCCATGGAGAAGTACGGAATCAGCTTGGAAGGCAAGGTATGTATGGATGTAGGTTCCTCCACCGGCGGTTTTACTGACTGTATGCTGCAAAATGGTGCCGTAAAGGTATTTGCTGTCGATGTGGGAACGAATCAGCTGGCCTGGAAGCTTCGTCAGGATTCACGGGTGGTATCCATGGAGAAGACCAATATCAGATATCTGACGTCGGACCAGATACAAGCAGAGATTGCCTTCGCTTCGATTGATGTGTCCTTCATTTCCCTAACAAAGGTACTTCAACCGGTCCGGGACCTTCTAAGTACGGAGGGCGAGATTGTATGCTTGATTAAGCCGCAGTTTGAAGCCGGAAGAGAGAAGGTTGGAAAAAAAGGAGTCGTACGTGATCAGAAGGTACATGAGGAAGTAATTGCTTTGGTCAGCTCCCATGCTTCCGCCATTGGGTTTGATTGTCTGAACCTTGATTTTTCTCCCATCAAAGGTCCGGAGGGCAACATTGAATATTTATTATATCTAAAAAAGCTTCAGTATGACAAAAATTCGGAAGATTATCCGGCAGGAGCAGCGATAAACGATAATATAATCACGAAAGTTGTAAAGGAAGCACATGGGATGTTATCCGAGAGCTGATCATGATTCAATTTCTTAATGTTTTCCGAATATTTATTAAAATGATGTAAAGTTTATGCATAATATATTGAAATATATGGTATTCTGTGATAGAATTTTCTAGTGTATGAATCATGGTACTCATATGAGGAGAATAGGAATCCGATGGACAGATTTTTAATTATCACGAATAAAGAGAAGGATACGGATTTACGTGTTACGAAAAAGATTGCTACTTATATCGAACAGGCAGGCAAGCAGGTCATTCGATCCAGCGTATCTTTTTCCAAAGAGGATACGGATCGGGTTACTATATCTGGCAAGGTTGATTGTGCGATTGTTCTGGGTGGTGATGGGACAATCATTCAAGCAGCCAATGATTTGATGACTTATAATATACCTATTCTGGGTGTGAACATGGGAACCCTTGGCTTCTTGGCAGAGATTGAGGAGCACCACGTTCCGGAGGCATTGGAACGCTTATTTCATGATGATTACCATATTGAGAATCGGATTATGATGGAGGGTAGCGTCCACCCGGATGCAAGGCATCTACAGATTCCGGAGCCTAGCAGTGGTTATGTACTCAATGATGTTGTCATTGCCAGAAAGGGCTTTTCAAGAATTATCAGTCTTGGGATCTATGTGAATGATGACTTAGTCGATAATTTCCGAGGAGATGGAGTCATAATATCGACTCCGACTGGTTCAACGGCATATAATCTATCGGCCGGAGGCCCAATTGTTATGCCACAGGCTAGTGTCATGGTGATCACCCCGATTTGCCCGCATTCCTTGAGTCCGAGAAGTATTATCGTATCGGCAGAGGATACGATTAAGGTAGTTGTCGGTAAGAGTAAGAAGACTCAGGAAGCAGAAGCAATTGTAACCTTTGATGGCAATCGAGTGATGGACCTGGGTACGGAGGATGTTATCTTAATAAAGAAAGCGCAGTACAGCACGAAGCTGATCAAGTTGAATTATACCGGAATCTATGAAATACTCCGGTCAAAGCTTGGCAAAGACGGAGATTGAGAAGATGCTACTATTATAAGAAAGGTACTGGGGAAAGAAAATGAAAATCAGCAGACAAAGCAAAATAATAGAATTAATCAATAAGTATGATATTGAGACGCAGGAGGATCTGGCAGAGCGTCTTATGAAGGATGGCTACAATGTAACGCAGGCTACGGTATCCAGGGATATCAGAGAGCTTAAGCTTACGAAGGTAGCAGTGGACGGCGGAAGACAGAAATACATCGTACTTCAGAAGACAGAGCCGGGTATGAGTGAGAAGTATACCCGTGTACTGAGGGATGGCTTTGTATCCATGGACATGGCACAGAATATTATGGTAGTGAAGACCGTTCCCGGTATGGCAATGGCGGTGGCAGCAGCACTGGATGCCCTTCAGATGAATAGTATTGTTGGTTGTATCGCAGGGGATGATACTGTTATGTGCGCAATTCGTACGACGGAGGAGACCGTTCAGGTTATGGAGAAGCTTAGTAAGCTAATCAATGCAGAATAAGAACGACTTTAAATCATAACGGAGTGTATGGGCCTTTAAATAACGAAGGCTCAGCGATAAGACAACATGGATCCCATGATACCTTGATTGACGGACGGATTGCTGTGTTATATGACGAATGCCATATAAACATTATGATGTCAGTCATCCTGTGGTGAGATGCATGTTGTTCTTTTGTTTCTCTATACCATAGCATTACAACTGCCCCTTACTATCCATTTTCACGGGGTATGAGCTTGTAAGACCGAGGGTAATCCCTTTGAGTGGTGATAAATTCTACTTGCCGAACGTATTAAAGAATGATAAAATATTTAAGGTTATTTGCAGTACAAGTACCATATATATATTACATATACGGATCTGGAGGTATAAGCTCCATTTAGAATAACAGGATATGATCTGAGACCGATACATCGTTTTGGATCATCAAAATAGAGGAAAAGGAGAGTTAAAATGTCAGGACATTCGAAATTTGCAAACATTAAACATAAAAAAGAGAAAAATGATGCGGTGAAGGGAAAGATCTTTACCAAGCTCGGACGTGAAATAGCGGTAGCTGTAAAGGAAGGCGGAGCGGATCCGAATTCAAACAGTCGCTTAAAGGATATCATTGCTAAGGCAAAATCGAATAACATGCCGAACGATACCATTGATCGTAGTATCAAGAAAGCAGCCGGCGATGCCAATGCGGTTAATTACGAAGCAGTTACCTATGAAGGTTACGGTCCCAACGGAACCGCAATCATTGTAGAGGCGTTAACCGATAACAAGAACAGAACTGCCGGTAATGTGCGTAATGCCTTCACCAAGGGCAACGGAAATGTCGGTTCCATCGGTTGTGTTTCCTTTATGTTCGATCGTAAGGGTCAGATTATCATCGATCGTGAAGAATGTGATATGAAGGCAGATGACCTGATGATGCTTGCTTTGGATGCAGGTGCGGAAGACTTCGCAGAGGAAGAAGACAGCTTCGAGGTGCTTACCAATCCCGATGATTTCAGTGCAGTAAGAGAAGCTCTCGAGAAGGCCGGTATCCCCATGGTACAGGCGGATGTCACTATGATCCCTCAGACCTGGGTAGAGCTGAAGGACGACCAGGATATCAAAATGATGAACCGTATCCTTGATTTACTTGACGAGGATGATGATGTTCAGGAAGTGTGGCATAACTGGGATGAGTAGTCAGACAATTCGACGAAGCCAGTAAAATTATAGGGATTGAGATGCTTTTTATAATGAGATATTAATCCGAAAAACAGCGTACTATTCATCCAGTGATGATATATGCAACAAATTGCGTATATTCAACTACGGATGTACAAAATTTAACCTTCTCAACGTTTATCAAACAAACGTATGAGGAGGTTTTTTTATGTTTTAACGAAGATGTATTGAAGTAATTTATTTATGACTGTAGGATAAGAAAACTGAGTGAGAGAACAATCAAGTCATACCGCAACAATAATTTAGCTAAATACCGCTTCATAGAGATATCTCGACCAGCAGACCAAAGTAACACAATAAAAGTTTGCGAAGCTAACTTTTTTGAATAATCGTTATGAGTTCTGTAAGGTTTAATTTCTATTTGATCTATCCTCATGATATAATTGAAGATAATTAATTTGGTAAAAGAGGTGATTCTAATGTTTTTTCCTTTGCAAATTCCAAACATTTTAGATAAGGATTTCAAAAAATATATTCTTTATAAAGAATATATGGATTCAACGGTAACAAACCATATTATGTGTATATGGTCCATGAAGTCATATCAAACATTAGATAAACCTATCAATAATGTAATACTTCCAGATGCGTGCATTGATTTAATCGTAGACTTTTCAAGCAAAAACATAATATTTACCGCTACAAGTAAAGCAACTATAAATATGCCCTTAGAAAATGATGTGGATTTTATGGGTATAAGATTCAGACCCAGTGTCTTCTATAATATTTTTGGTGTTGATAGCACTACTATTATTGATAATCAAATTTCGTATGCTCAAATAGAAACAAATAGAATATTAACTGATATATTAGCAATCAACGATTATGATGAAAGGCTACAGTTTCTCTTAAACTACATAAAATTGATAATTGAGCCAAAACAAATTGATAACTTTGTTAAATATGTAAATGATATTGATAAGATAAAAAGGATAAAGTATGTTCAAGAAATAGCGGATTATCTTAATTATAGTGTTAGACAAACGAATAGAGTCTTTAAATTAAAATGTGGAGTAAGTGCCAAGACTTTTCTAAATATAATACGATTACATGAAACACTGAAAACACTAATATTTGAAAGTAAAGACATGTTATATAACGTTGATATTTCAGGGTTTTATGATCAATCGCATTTTATTAAAGAAATAAAAAAGTATTGTGGAGTTTCTCCTATCGAATTGATTAACATGTATGAAGACATGTCCTAAAATTACAATACACCTCACAGTCATTGTTAATATAATGTAACAAAGGAAGTTATCAAATACTAAGGGGTGAACTTATGGAAAACAAACTTCGACAATTATGTCAATCACAAACAGGTAGCGAGGAAAAGTATGTTGAGGATTGGGGAGCATTTAATTATACTGTAGGTGGTAAAATGTTTGCAATTTTAGGCATTGATAAACACAAAAAACCAATTATCTCTTTAAAGTGTGACCCTCTATTATCGGAAGGATTACGTAAAGAGTATGAAGCAATCAATCCTGGATATTATCTAAGCAAAGTACATTGGAATTCAATTTATTATAAAGATGATGTGCCTATGGAACTATTAACACAACTTATTGATGAATCTTATCATATTGTATTTAGTTCGTTGACAATGAAGAAACAAAGAGAAATTCTGGAAAACCTAGAATAATATGAATATGAGCTGATGGTTTAATGTTGAGAAACATTTAATCTGTCAGCTCTTACTTTTAAATAAAATGCTTGAGAACGATATACTATTTTAGAGTTTATTTCCTGATTCTATGGTTGGGTAGTTGTGCCAATCCTATAGAGGATTACTTTGGAAATATCTAATATGGGATAGGGATAGGAAAGGAACAAGTTAATGTCTTAGGAAACTGTTGATAATAATAGATCGAATTAGAAGTTTACTTAAAGAGCCAGAATAATGGCTCTTTTCTTTATATTGGATACAGGAAGTTATCTTCTTTGTCGGACGAATGGAATTTTAGAAAATTGCAGCTTCTATGAAATAAAGATTGATATTTTATAGACAAAGTCATATACTTTTTATATGAACGTGTTCATATAAAAAGTTTTGAAGTAGCAAAAACCCATTGGAGGATAAAGCATGCCAAAGCATATAGAAAATTTACAGGAAAGAATTCTTGAGACAGCAAAGGGCGAGCTGCTTGCATCCGATTATAATGGCTTTACAATACGTTCTGTTGCAAAGAAATGTGGGATAGCAGTTGGTACGATCTATAATTATTACAAATCAAAGGATATTCTTGCCGCATCGGTTATGCTGATGGACTGGAATAAGGCGCTTTCTGCCATGCGACATGGATCAGCTACATCGGTAACCATCACAGAAGGATTCCATGTTATATATAAGGAAATCATAAATTTTGATTCCCTATATAGTGGGGTTTGGTCACAAATTACGTTTACCGGTGAATTTGCATCGGAGTATTCCAAGCGACATAAGCTTCTCCTTAGCCAGCTTGCAGAAATCATACATACATTACTACTACGTTTTCATATGGAACAAGAGGAATATCTTACATGTTTTATGTCAGAAAACTTATTGCTGGCAGCGATGCAGCGAAGTGAATTTGATCCTCTGGCAGATATATTTAACCGAATATTAATTCCTATCAAGTAAAGGAGCGAAGATATGAGCAGTTTCAAAAATCTACGAATTGTAGATAATTTTTATCAAACCTCTGCATTCTTTCCCATGCCCACCGTATTGATTGGCACCATAGCAGAGGACGGTTCCACCTCTCTGGGCCCCTATTCACTGGTTCAGCCCTACTATGTCGCAGGGAAGGATTATTATGCCATGCTGCTTTGTGCACGAAATTCTTCGAATACGGCACAGCACCTGCTACACTACGGAAAATGCAGCTTGAATTTCATTCCGGATAAGAAAAAGTACTTTAAAGAGGCCGTTCGTCTTGGCTTCCCCGGGGATAAGCCGGAGGAAAAAATGAAGAATTGCTCCTTCACCCTGGAGGATGGGCAAATGGTAAAAGAGCATCCCGATGAATTATTCCCCAAGGTGCTGGCAGAAGCATATCAGGTATTTGAATGCACCTGGATGCGCGAGCTAGACGGTGCCGAAGTGGATATGCCTGGCTGTTTGGACGGTTATGAGCCACCCTATCATGATTTTAATGGGATTACATCTAAATTCGGAGCTCATTTCATCCTTCGGGTAGACCGGATCTTGATGAAGGAGAAATATTATAATGCCATTGTAGATGGTGTGAGTTCGAAGGCTTTCCCCTGTGTGCCCGTTGATTACGGCTATCGGGACAGTAAAAATTTCTGGTATACAAGGTTTAAGCGTCCACATTCGGAGCTATTACCCATAAGGGAGGCCTCCATTGATTCCGTACGTTATGCGGCTGATCGCATTGATGATGTGGTAAAGTTCACCGACGAGGCTTGTGCATCGTTGGTAAAGGTACCGAGAATATTTCTGCCGACTGCTCTAAAGGGCTGTGTTGCTTGGGCAAAGGAAAACAAGGTTACTCTTATTACCGCAGAGCATATGAAGATAATTAATGACAAGCGTTCCAAGGAGAAAATGAAGTAAGCAGCAAAGAAATGTTACTGTACATACGGTATTGATTGTTAGAGCAAATTAAGTTCGCACATATTGATTTAAAATTGGTCGAATTAAAACGAAATCATAATCGAATAACAAGGAGTGACTGATATGAAAATAGTACTAGCAGGAGCCTTTGGAAAGCTGGGCAGTGATATTCTACGAGCCCTGGTTCGCGATGGGCATGAAGTTCTTGCCGTTGATCTGGTAATTCGTGAGATGCCGGAAATCCTAGGGAAGATTACTTCAAAGAAGGTCGATATCACGGATAAAGCATCCCTTCAAGGACTTTGCAGTGGAGCGGATATGGTTATTTCAACTGTGGGTTTAACAAGTTCATCGGCAACGGTAACGAATTATGATATTGATTATCAAGGGAATAGAAACCTGTTGGAAGAAGCTATACGTGCCGGTGTAAAGAAGTTTATTTATATCTCTGTATTGAAGGCAGATGGAAACCCCACGGTACCTATGTTAGATGCGAAGCATCTTTTTGAGCAGGAGCTTAAGAAAAGCGGGATACCCTATGTTATATTCCGTCCTACCGGGTATTTTTACGACATTGCAAAGGTTTTTATGCCAATGATAGAAAAGGGTGAAGTGACATTGCTTGGGAAAAAGCCTGTATACGCCAATGTGATTGACACCACAGATTTAGCAGATTTCATCCTTTTACATGGGCAGGATGTGAACAAAACCTATGATATTGGAGGAACAGAGACCTATTCCTATGAAGAAATTGCACGTATGTTCTTTGTTGCAGCGGGAAAACCGGCAGTGATAAAGAGAGCGCCGGCATTCCTATTCACCATATTGGCTATGCTGGCAAAACGGAAAAAGAATGGAAAGGAAGCGATACTTAAGTTTTCCAAATGGACTCTTTCCGAGGATATGGTCGCAGAACACAAATATGGTAAGCTTAGCTTTAAGGAATATATCAAAAGCTGTTATCAATAGGAGG
>JAEYXC010000209.1 GCA_023428655.1 Bacillota bacterium
CAGAGTATCCCTCATTTCTACGGTTTTGTCAAGAAATTTTCTAGAATACACCCCTTGTGGAAACACAAAAAAAGGAGATAGATTGTAGTCGTTTCCGACCACCCTATCTCCTAATAGGATGACACTCAAATGAGTCTAATCCACCTTTTTCATCCACTTTTTACCATCAACAAAACGAGCTGCCAGCATGGCACATACAGTATTTCCCGTGGAGTTCAGCACTGTGGCCGGCGCATCAATGATGGTACTGATGACTGCAATCACGGGTAGTGCAGCCGCAGGAAAACCAAAGATACTAATGATTAACATCTCACCGATCAGACCACCACCTGGAATAGCTCCCATGACTGCTCCGACCAGGAAGCCAACTGCAAGTATGGATAGAATGGCTCCCAGGCTGTCAATATCTTTCCCAAAGAGGCCGAATAGGAATACCACCTTCAATACTCCACCAATTACGGATCCGTCCTTGTGCGTATTTACGCCAAGGGGAATGACCGTCTCTGTGATATCCTTCGGAACACCAATCTTTTTCGTCGCCTCCATATTCACCGGAATGGTAGCTGCGCTGGAGCAGGTTGCCAGTGCTGTCACCGTAGGTGCTATGGCATTCTTCCAGAAAGCCTTCATACCGGGTTTTCCTGCTGCCACATACGCATAGATACTAAAGAACAGGAAATAGTTAATCACCGATAATCCGAGATATAACAGAAACACCCTCAGGTACCCCTCAAGTATCTGTGAACCCAGCTGACCGATCACGGAAGCGAAATAGCAAGCTAGACCAATGGGGGCATAGTACATAATAATCTTTATCATCTTCATTAGTACTTCCGAGGCTCCGTTAACAAAGTCTCTCACCGTATTTGCTTTCTCACCAACCATAACGATGGCGATTCCAAACATAACTGAGAAGATGATTAACGGAAGCATCTTGCTTCTGGAGAACAATTCTGAGAAATCATTGACCGTAACGGTATTCACTAATTGCTGGGGTAAGGATAGCTGCTCTGCCTCTGCCACAATCTCTTCTCCGGGATCGGATAATATGGTACGGATGGTGCTATCCTCCAGACCCTTTGTAGGATTGAACACAAAGACACCTGCTATGGATAGAATACCGGATAATAATGCAGTAACAGAAAATATGATTACAATATTAACAATTATTTTACCAAGCCGATTCATCGCATTCATATTGGCGATGGATGACGTAATACTAAAGAAAACCAAGGGTACGATCAAGGTAAACATAAGATTAAGATAGATTTGCCCCAAGGGCTCCAACACCTTTGCATCGGGCCCCATTACCATACCTAGACCGCCTCCGACAAATACGGATATCAATAATAATAAAGACATTTTATAATTTTTGATAAAATTCTTCACTTTAAAACCCTCCCTTCACTCTCCCCTTTAGTATAGCAGCATTTTTTACAGTATAAAACATTTATACTGTCCACAATATTGCAAATAGTGCTCTGTTTTAAATGTTGGAACAAGGGTCCCATAGCCGGGAGGTCCAGATAATGCCTAGGCCGCCTCCTTGAGGCTTCAAAAAAGGATACCCTGTTTCATCAAACTGGGTATCCTTAGCTTCAATGATAAAGCTATGAAATTTCTACTTTATTCATGCTCTTAATTATTCTGCGCTCAATTCCTTTATCAGAGCATCAACCTGCTGCACTAGACCATCCATATCTCCGATATTCTCAATAACCTTCGGAAAATGTTGACGAAACTCCTCCTCCGTACATTGATTCTGATAGATTGCATCGATTTTTTCTTCCGTGTATCCCCGTTCCTTCAAAAGCCAGCTTCTTCTTTGTTCCTGTGGGGCAAATACATACCAGACCTCATCACATACAAAATCATATCCGGCTTCAATCATCAGTGCAGTCTCGATCAAAAGAAAAGGTACATCCTGTAGCTGTCTATGTCGATCAATCTGTTGCTTAACCGTGGTTAATACCTTGGGGTGAGTAATCTCGTTGATCCGCAGACGCTTCTCTCGATCCGTGAATACAAGATGAGCCAGACGATTACGGTCAATTGTACCATCCTTTGCCAAAATACCAGGTCCAAAGTAATCAACCACATCTTGATAGCTTACTCCACCCGGTTCCATCTGTTCCTTGGCGATCTGATCGGTATTGATTATAGAGGCGTTATATTTCTCCTTCAAAATGCCCGCTACCAGCGATTTTCCGCTGCCTATTCCCCCCGTTAAACCAATTACCTTCATCGATCCTTCATCCTTTCTGTTACCGATACCATTTTTATTTTGCCTCAAACCAATTACTGCCCTCTTTTACTTCTGCCTCAAGTACTACGGACAGCTCTGCTGCTCCCTGCATCTCTTCAACCATAATCTTCGCAACCTTCTCAACCTCATCCTTATGAGCCTCCACTAAAAGCTCATCATGTATCTGAAGAATAAGCATGGACTTAAGGTTCTCCTTCTTCAGTCGTTGATTGACTCGAATCATCGCAATCTTAATAATATCAGCTGCAGTGCCCTGAATCGGGGAATTCATAGCCACACGTTCCCCAAAGGAGCGCTGCATAAAATTACTGGAGGTAAGCTCCGGGATTGGTCTTCTGCGGCCAAACAGGGTGGTACTATAACCCAAATCCTTTGCGTCTGCGACCAAACGATCCAGATACTGTTTTACTTTTGGATAGGTCTCGAAATATTTTGAGATATAACTCTCTGCTTCCTTCCTCGTGATATTCAGATCCTGTCCTAACCCAAAGGAGCTTATTCCGTATACAATTCCAAAATTAACGGCCTTCGCACTGCTTCTCTGTGCAGAGGTAACCTCATCAAAGGGGATATGAAATACCTCGGAGGCAGTGATTCGATGAATATCCTCTGCTTCACGGTAAGCATTAATCAAACGCTCATCACCGGACATGTGCGCCAGAACGCGAAGCTCTATCTGGGAATAATCCGCATCCAAAAATACATAATCCTCACGAGGTATAAATACCTTACGAATCTGTCTTCCCAGCTCCATTCGGATTGGGATATTCTGCAGATTCGGATCCGTGCTGCTGATCCGTCCCGTTGCCGCTATGGTCTGGTGGAATTTTCCATGGATACGTTCATCCTCTCTGATATACTCTGCCAAACCATCCGCATAAGTGGATTTCAATTTCGTTAATTGACGATATTCTAAGATCATAGCAACCACCGGATGCTCACTCTGCAGCTTCTCCAGGATATCTGCGGAGGTTGAATAACCGGTCTTCGTCTTTTTTCCATAGGGTAGATGCAACTTCTCAAAGAGAATGACTCCCAGCTGCTTTGGAGAATTAATATTAAATTCCTCTCCAACCAGTTCATATATATTCTTCTCCAGCTTATCAATTCCTACCTTAAGATTGTCTCCATACTCCTTGAGGGCCGACTTGTTCACACGGATTCCCCTTACCTCCATATCATATAGAGTGTAAATCAAAGGCATCTCAACGGTCTCAAAAAGTGATAGCATCTCAGCTCTGAATAACAAATCTCGGAGTCGTTGCGCTGCACGCATGGCTACATAAACACTATAGCAAGCAAAGGATAAGAATGCTTCTGCCTTCTGCTCTATTGCTTCTCTAAGGGAGGACTTACCCAGCAAATCCTCTCTGGAGGGCACTGTAAGACTAAGATAATCCCTAGCGATATCATCATAATGATACGTGTCGGTTAACGGATTCAATAAATAGGCGGCAATTGCTGCATCAAAGACATTATCCTCCTCCGATGCCTTAAGATAGGGTAACTGCTCCTTCAACCCAATCACGGACATAAGATAGGATGCCTTTACCAGCTTCGCAGCATGGTCACATAGATAGTCCTCCGTAATAAATCCTGTACAACGTATAAAATATACTGCCCCTTCCTCCTTGCAAAGTGCAACACCGAGGACTTGCTGTTGATCTATGATCATCTGAAGACCAATGGGATGAGCTCCCTTTTCCTCCATGTTCGCAAAGATCCGATCCGCCTCCCCCAGATCCTCGACCATACGAAAGCTCTCTTCGATTCCGGTGGAGCGATTGACTTGTGTCGTTTGGAAGCGAGACAGGAGATTCTTGAATTCCAGTCGTTTAAATATCAGATATACATCCTCATTATATAAATCTTCCAACCCGGCATCTTCAATATGATATTCGAACTCACAGTCTACGCAAATGGTAGCCAACTTCTTGGACAGAAATGCCAGCTCTTTATTCTCCTTCAAAGAATTCGTTATTTTACCGGGGGACATCTCTTCAATATGTTCATAGATATTCTCAATCGAATCATAGGCTTCGATTAATTTACCGGCAGTCTTTTCCCCCACTCCCGGAACCCCGGGAATGTTATCGGAGGCATCTCCCATAAGACCCTTCATATCAATAAATTGCTTTGGAGTAACATGATAGGTATTCACTACATCCGCAGCATAATAATCTTCAATCTCCGTACCGGTCTTTTTCGTCTTAGGGATACGGATCTTAATCTTCTCACTGGCAAGCTGCAGCAGATCTCTGTCACCGGAGATTACGGATACCTGGTCTCCATCCTTCTCCGCTCTTGTCGCAAGTGTACCGAGAATATCGTCCGCTTCAAAGCCGGGTATCTCGATAATCGGAACTCTCATAGCCTTCAGTACCTCTTTCATTACAGGCACCTGCTCCCTCAGCTCCTCCGGCATACCCTTTCTTGTCCCCTTGTACTGGGTAAACATCTCATGTCGGAAGGTCGGATGATGTGTATCGAAGGCTACGGTCAGATAATCCGGCTTTTCCTCCTCCAAAATCTTAAACATAATGTTAATGAAGCCAAGAACCGCATTGGTATGCTCTCCTTTGGAGGTCGTCATATCCGGCATACCGTAAAATGCACGATTCAGGATACTATGTCCGTCAATTAATACAATCTTTTTATTCATATTGTCACCTGAGCCTTTCCCATCTCTTCATTGCATGCAATGTAATAACTTATTATCTTAGTATAACCTATCCTATGGTCAATCCAAGGTAGGAACATGGATTTTCCTTTAACGTTACGGAATATGATTGGTACCCATGGGTGTCGGGGTTAATTCCAATCGCTTCAGATAATCCTGTAGTACCCGTTCATAATAATCATTCGTTTCCTCGCGAAAGGAATGACGCAGCCGAAAGTTACTTTGTGTAACGTTTCGATCCATAATACCTCTATTAGCATACCCGATGCTGATAATAAATGCCAGAATTATTATTGTTACAAACAGAATTATTTTCTTCCTGTAGTATGTAAACTTCAAGTGAAGAATTCTCTCTCTTGCTCGTTCCAGCTTCTGATTCAACTCCAATTCGAAATCAGAGGAAAGGTTCTTATCCTCGTCCAATTGCTTCATTGCTGTAAGCAAGGCATAATAAACCTCCAGCTCTTCCTTGCAGACAGCACAGGAGCTGACATGATCAATAAAATCCTCTGTTTCCTTAAGGGTTAATTTATTGTTTATAAACGGTGTAATCATACTCTGGGCCTTGTTACAGGTCATATCGATCCACTCCTTATCCGTCCAAAGCTATCTTGATTTCCTCAGAACGGTTTTGTTTAATTTAAAATTTATTTTGATACTTGAAATCGTAAATCAATTGTGTTAGAATAAACCTCGTCACAAATGCGGATGTGGCGGAATGGCAGACGCAGCAGACTCAAAATCTGCCACACGCGAGTGTGTGAGGGTTCGAGTCCCTCCATCCGCATTATCGATGC
>JAEYXC010000210.1 GCA_023428655.1 Bacillota bacterium
CTGTAGTTCTTTTTAAACTATTAATGATATAATTAATATATTCTATTCTAGTTGCTTTATTAAAAATTATTTCCTTTCCATTGTGTAAAGCTTCCCCTTTTTCCGCCGGATGTAAAATAGATGACAAAAACATAATAAGGTTATATGTTGAATATATGCAATCTGCCTTTACAACTTTATTTAAATGCAACTCCATTTTATGATGTAATTCCTTCGTTTCTTCCACAATTCTTTTCGATATTTCATCTTCATCTTTCCTACGATTGGCATCTTTAAATATTGCTGAAAGTCCTGTATAACGCATGGTATGTTCCATAATTTCATTTGCAAATAGTACTAATCTTTCTTTTTCATCCAACTCTTCATTATCAAGAATTGTATAAATATCTTTTGTATTATCAATAAAAAATTCTTTGGTTTGTTGCATCATAATCTCTTTTGAACCAAAATAATAATTAATTGCGCTTACATTCACTCCGGCTTCCTTTGCTATGGCACGAACCGGGACATTTAAGCTTCCATAAGAACCTATCATATAAAGGGCACTATCTAATATTTTCTCTTCAATACTTGTTAATTCTTTCATGTAATATCCTTTTCTCTCTATAAAATTAAGTAATTGATGATTAAAAGCAAGGTTCCTTGAATTATTGTTATGACTCTAATTATATCAGATGAATGATGCTTAAACAACTTACTAACCATATAAAATCAAATTAATACACAAAATCTCAGTATAAACAATTATCGTTTCGAAGTAAATATTTCGAAGGTAAATCCTTCGCCACTCCGGATTATTTATGAAGCAAATAGGCTTGCATCTTTTACCGACACAAGCCTATATATACTTATAATACACAGAATTAACTCCATCAAAATATGATATACCTTTATTTCTCAATCTGTCTTCCCATCTGATCCACCTTATAATCCCTGGTATAGATCAACTCCGATATCGGTACGATCTCATAGCCCTTCTTCTGAAGTCCTGGTATTATCTGCATCAACGCCTCCGGCGTATACTTCGCTCCTACATGCAGCAGGAGAATCGAGCCATTCCCCAGCTTCTTATTCTCCAGGGTCTTATTCAGAATACTGTCCACTCCGTAGTCCTTCCAATCGAAGGAATTCACATTCCACTGAATCGTAAAGTATCCACAATCTCTGGCTGTTCCAACCACAGTATTATTGTAGTCACCATAAGGAGCACGAAATAGCTTCATCTCAACCCCCGTCAGCTCCTTCACCCGGTTATGAGCCATCATAATCTCTTTCTCACATTCATTCCCTGTAAGCTCTGTCATCTGCTTGTGATTCTCACTATGATTTCCCAAATCATGTCCTGCTGCCGCAATCGCCTTGACATCCTCAGGATATTTCTCCACCCATTCACCAGTCATGAAGAAGGTGGCCTTTATCTTATATTGATCCAGTATCTCTAATATCTTGCTGGTATCCTCATTCGTCCACGCGGTATCAAAGCTAAGAGAAACCTTCGGCTCCTCCAGATGTACACTGTATATGGGCAGATCATTCTTAGTACTTAAGCTGGTTACAGTAACTGCTGCCGGAACAATCCTTATGCCAAAGCCTACGATCAATATAATGCTTAAGACAACAATACCAACCTTAACAAACAACGAGCCATAGCTTTCCTTCACCGACTGTGTCTCATCTGTTTGCTCCAGCTCCTGTTCCTGCTCACTTTCCTCTAATATCTTCTTAATCTCCATAGCCTCACCATAAGAATTCTGTGTTATTACAATATATTGGCAGAGCTAGGCCGATATACATAGAACAACCAAGGATTGCTCTGGTCCTCAGATTCATAGCAACTTTTCTTTAGAAAAGGGAACAAAAAAATGCTGCATAAGTATACCTACCTATGCAACATCTTATTTGATTAAGCATTCATTAGTCGATCCATTATTTCCTGACCTGTGGGTGTTGCTGCTAGTCCACCTTCTCCGGTTTCTCGCAAGGATCTGGGCAATGCTTCTCCTATCTCCCGCATTGCGTCAATCACTTCATCCGGAGGAATTTGACTATAGATACCGGCAACCGCCATATCAGCACTTGCGATGGCATTCACTGCACCTACTACATTACGTTTTACACAGGGCACTTCAACCAGACCTCCAACTGTATCGCACACCAGCCCTAACAGATTCTTAAGAGACATGGCAGCGGCATGGGCGATGCTTTTATTATCTCCGCCATTTAAGTAAGCTAACGCTCCTGCTGCCATTGCACTTGCGGAACCGACCTCTGCTTGACACCCTCCTGCAGCTCCTGCCAAAAATGCTCTGGCTGCAATAACCTCTCCAATGCCGGATGCTACATATAAGGCCTCAATCATCTGCTGGAGGGTTGTAGGATAGTTCTCTTCATAGCTTAATAGAACTGCGGGAATTACACCACAGGAGCCGGCTGTGGGAGCTGCCACAATCTTCTTCATGCAGGCATTGGATTCACCCATTTTTAATGCCTTGGCAATTACCTCCCCCATAAAGGAGCCGCTTAGGACTCTCCCCTCCTGCAGCGCACGATTCATTTTTGCTCCATCTCCTCCAACCAGACCACTGGCTGATTTCAAGTTAGAATCGTAGGCGATATCCGCATTCTTCATCGCAAGATATAGCTGCTGCATCTTAGCAAATGACTCTGCTTCCGATGCCATTCTTTCTTCCATATCATCCTCAAGAACAATTCGCCAAAAGGGTTTCTGTTGTTCCTCACATTGCTTTAATATCTCCTCCAGGGATCTAAAACTCATTGTTCTCCTCCATACTAAGATAGGTTACCTTCCTTACCCCCTCGGCTTTTCGAAGCGTTTCTATAACATCAAGGGGAACCTCCTGATCACATTCTATAATCATGACCGCATTACCACCTCTCTTGTCACGATAAATTCGCATTGTTCCGATGTTTACCGCCTTATGGCTAAGTACAGAAGTTACCATTGATACATGACCGGGTTTATCTTCATTATTGACGATCAAGGTCGGATAGCAGGCACAAACATCCACTTGTATCCCATTGATCTGATTAATCATAATCGATCCTCCTCCAATGGAAGAAGCCAC
>JAEYXC010000238.1 GCA_023428655.1 Bacillota bacterium
GAGAAGACAGACAGTAAGGTTACGGCTATATGGGATGAAGACAAAGAGCGTGGACTCGGATATGCATCACAGTTTAGCGCAGTCTTTTATGATAATTACGATGAGTTGCTTCTGGATAAAAGCATTGAGGGAGTAGTGATTACTGCTGCTACGCGAGAGCATCCCGATTTAATATGCAAAGCAATCCGTGCCGGAAAGAAGGTCTTTGGTGAGAAGGTATTAGCACTTACGACAGAGGATTGTCTTGATATTAAAAAGGAGCTTGTGAAGAATAATGCAAGCCTCACCCTTTCTCTTGTAAAGAAGTGTGATCCGGAATTCCTATTTGCGAAGCAGTTGGTAAGCAGTGGAGCTCTTGGACGAATTACATATGCAAGAATGCGTAATGTGCATAATGGCAGCATTGCGAATTGGCTGCCTTCCCATTTTTATGATTTGGAGCAATGTGGCGGAGGAGCCATGATCGATCTGGGTGCTCATCCGATGTATTTATTAAACTGGCTTCTTGGTGAGCCAAAGACGATTCAATCCGTATTTACCAACATAACCGGTCATGAGGTAGAGGATAATGCCGTGTCGGTTATCGAGTTTGAGCAGGGAGCAATTGGGGTATCAGAGACTGGCTTTGTATCCGTATATAATCCTCCTACGCTGGAGATCAGCGGAACAAAGGGTACTTTACTGATACAAAATGGTGTTCGGTATGCAACGGAGGAAACCAACGGACAATGGATTTCCCCGGATGAGCTGCCTCAGGCGCTCCCGTCCCCCATCATTCAATGGGCGAAGGGAGAAAATACGGAGGATAACTTTGGTATCGAGACTGCTATTATGCTTACGAAGATGATGGAGGCAGCATATCGCTCCCATCATAATGGGAGGAAAGAGAAGGTTTAGGAGGAACGTATAATGGAGATATCATTACAGCTATACTCGATCCATGAAGAGACAACGAAGGACTTTACCGGTTCAGTAAAGAGAGTCGGTGAGATAGGGTTCCAGGGCGTTGAATTTGCAGGCTACGGCGGACTGACTTCTGGGGAGCAGAAGAAGCTGCTGGCAGAAAGCGGTCTGTATTCGGTAGGTACACACTGCGGACTTCCGGTTTTCACGGATCATTTTGAGGAGGAGCTTCAATATAGCAAGTCGATCGGATCCAAATATATAATCTGTCCCTATGCAAGACTGGATACAATGGAGCAAATCGATCAGTTGGCACAGGTACTGAATGCTGCGGCGGTGAAAGCGGCGAAGGAAGGCATCAAGGTGGGTTATCATAATCATGATCATGAGTTCATACAAATTGATGGACGCTATGCCCTTGACCTGTTGGCAGAGAAGACCAGTGATGATGTGGTTCTTGAATTGGATGTGTTCTGGGTCGCCTACGCAGGCGTTGATCCGGTGGAATACATCAAGAAATGGGGTAAGAGGGTCGAGCTGATTCACATAAAGCAGATTGATGCAAAGAAGGCAAATGTAGATGTTGCGGAGGGAATTATCGATATGCAGCAGATTAAGGATGCTGCCATCTATGCGAACTATTTTGTACTGGAGCACGAAGAATACGATAAGCCGGTTTGGGATGCGTTACTCAATGATTATAACGCTTTGAAGAACATCGTATAGTATTGCTTACTCCTCTAATTTGGTAAATTATACACATACAGCAAAGGATATTGTCACGGAAGCGATCGGGGTTTTTGTGATGATATCCTTTGTTGTTTTTATGCATTTCTAGTCGTAATAGAATGAATTTTCCAATTTCGACATGGTTTCCGATCAAAAAACATGTGATAATCTATGAGGTATGATAACCGGTGGGCATCAATAGAATACAGCATTTGGTAGAATGATTTATGTTTGTGATTTACGGTTATTCTTTCTTGCTATATAATGTAGGAAGGAATGCATTATTACCGTGCTCCTTCCTGATTGATAGAAGAAAGAGCAGTTGTAATTTATTAAAAATTATATTAAGAACAGGGGGGTTTTTATTGAAGACAGTGGGTTCCGAATTCTTGACAAGGAGCAAACCCTATGTGCGAAAGCTCATTGAGTTGCTTTCAGAGGATTATCAATATGTATCCGTACTTGGTACGGATACTCGGGGCAAGGTGTACCGTGTAGGAAAGACGGGTACGGAGGTAATTGATGCCATGCTTGCGGAGCGTGGCTTCGTAGTTCGAATTCATAATGGAGTGAATTATTCGGAGTACTCCTTTAATGAGATTGGTGAGGATAAGCTGCAAAGCATCGTATCCGACATCAAGGAGAAGCTACATAAGGTGTCCAAGGAGATTGATAGGAATGCCTATGAATTAATTGAGGAGCAGGAGCTTAAGAAACAATTTTTCAGTGAGACAGAGGTTGACCCGGAGAGTATCAGCAGCGAAGAGATAATCAAGGAATTAACCTTGCTTAAGGAGCAGGGGTGCTCCCTGTCCGATGAGGTTGTGAACTTTAGAGCGGGCTTTAGCTACATGCATGTATCAAAAATCTTCCTCTCTACGAAGAAGGACCTGGAGCAGTCCTATACCATCAGTGAGGCTTCCTTGTTCTGTGTGGCAAGAAGAGAGGACAAAACGAAGTACTATTTCGATGGCTTGACTGGTTTGAAGGGCTTTGAGGTTCTTCGGAAAATGAAGGAGCTTTGCCCTATGGTGGTGGAGCAGTGTATTAGGCTGTTGGATGCAAAGACGGTAGTACCCGGTGAATATGATGTGATCTGCGCGCCGGACATTGCAGGCCTGATTGCCCATGAAGCCTTCGGTCATGGTGTTGAGATGGATATGTTTGTTAAGGGTAGAGCAAAGGGTGCGGAATATATGGGCAGACAGATTGCTTCTAATATTACGACGATGCACGACGGTGCGGCAGCAGCAAGTCATGTGTCCTCCTATCTTTTTGATGACGAGGGAACCATTGGAACGGATACCGTTGTAATTGAAGAGGGTATACTCAAAAACGGTATCTCGGATCTATTATCAGCCTTAAAGCTTGGAACGACACCCACCGGAAACGGAAAGAGACAATCCTTTGAGCGCAAGGCATATGCCCGTATGACCAATACCTTCTTTGCTGCCGGTAAGGATAAATATGAGGATATGCTAGCTTCCATTCAGCATGGCTACCAGATTGAAGGACTATACAGCGGTATGGAGGATCCTAAGAATTGGGGAATTCAATGCATTGCATTGCTTGGAAGAGAGATTGTTGACGGGAAGCTGACCGGCAATCTGATCTCTCCTGTAGTGATGACCGGCTTTGTACCGGAGCTGCTGCAATCCATCTCCATGGTATCAGAAACAGTTGAACTGGAGGGTGGAGGCTACTGCGGTAAAGGCTATAAGGAATTTGTTAAGACTGCAAACGGCGGTCCTTATATCAAAGCGAAAGTGAGGTTGGGTTAATGTTAGAGCAAATCAGAAACGTCCTCATGAAACATAGTAGTATTACTGGTTATAAAGTCAGAGAAACACAGGTTCAGTCCAATGAGCTGTTTTTTATAAAAAAGAATGTGGATATGGACCGGGCAAAAAGTGTTCATCATTTTAATGTAACCGTATATGTAGATTTTACGGAAGGCGGAGTCAAATATAAGGGTTCCTCCACCACGAGCATTCATCCTACCATGAGTAATGCAGAGGTTGAGATGGCCATCAATGAGGCAGCATTTGCAGCGGGCTTTGTTAAGAATCCCTATTATCCGCTGGTAAAACCGGTATCCTCCGATGCTGCATTACCGAGGAGCAATTTTGCCGGGGAAAGTCTTCCTTACTGGATGAATGAGATCACAAAGGCAATCTATCGAAATGATGTCTATGAGAAAGGCGGGATCAACTCCTGTGAGATATTCTTAGACAAGACGGTGACCAGAATAGTTAATTCAGAAGGGGTCGATGTTACAGAGGAAGGCTACCGCTGCATGGTTGAGTTTATCACTACCTGGAAAGAGGAAGGGGAGGAAATCGAGCTGTATCGATGTGTCGATTGCTCTGATTTTGATGCAGAGCTTTTGGCCAATGAGGTTAAGAGCATGATTAACATCTGCAAGGAGAAGGCGATTGCTGCGAATACACCGGCCTTAAAGACCTCAACCGTTATATTAACCAGAGAAGCGGTGAAGGATTTCTTTGCCTATTATTGCTCTAAGAGTAATGCTTCTTCCGTATATAACCATTCCTCTACCTGGAAGGTTGGGGATAAGATACAGGGAGAAGCGGTGAAGGGGGACCTTATAACTCTAACCCTTGACCCTTTTATGAAGAATTCTACCAATTCCGAAGCTTATGACTCAGAGGGCTTTCCGGTGAAGCCGGTTCGAATTATTGACCGTGGAGAACTGAAACAGTATGCAGCAGATACCCGATATGCCTATTACCTGGGTGTGCCGGCTACCGGCAATATCGGCAATGTGATAATTGAAAGTGGCAGTAGGACCATGGATGAGCTTAAGAGTGAGCCCTATCTCATGACTGCAGCCTTCTCCGATTTTACGGTGGATGTATTTACCGGTGATTTCTGCGGTGAGATTCGTCTTGCCTGGTATTATGATGGCAAGACTACAATTCCTGTAACGGGAGGTTCCATCACCGGGAATATCGCGAGTCTGCAGCAGGAGCTATACTTGTCTAAGGAACGTCAAAAGGATAATAATTTTGAAGGTCCTGCCATGATCATGCTGAAGCAGGTTACGGTAGCAGGTATCGAGGCAATATAAGCTACCACCGAAGTAGATATTAACCAGAGTGACAAAATAAGAATGGACGATTAAACAATAGTAGTCACAAAGGAACGAAGGATAAAATCAAGAAAAGCTACATCCAAAGGAGTATTAGAGAACCGATCAACATAGGAATACGATCAACATAAAAGAGATCATATAATATAAAAGAAGGAAGACAACGGTGGACCTAATACTGATAAGGCAGGTTACGACAGAGTAAGGTCTTATCAGTTTATGGGCAAATTTATTGTCTTCCTTTTTTGTATTCTTTTGGTATTTCATAAATGGTATGTAGCAGCATTTTGCTCGTGTTAGTATCCGGATTAGCAGCTGCCGATATCCGCTCTAATTAAACAAGATTATAATAGTTCATTACAGATTGCTCTATGAAACCACAGGACTGATAGAGTCCGAGGGCATTCTCGTTGGTGCATACGACATCCAGTTCAATGACGGTAACGTCCTGCGTCTCAATTAACCGGAGAGTTTCGGTTAAGCCAATCCGTCCAAAGCCTTTACCGCGGTATTCCGGTAGGATACCGAAGCCACAGACAAAGGCATATTGTAACCCATATTCTACATTTATTTTTCCAATTGATCTGCCATTATGCTCAATCATATAGGTTTTGTAATTCTCCGGCTGGTCCTCAAGCGGGGTAACCTTATATTCGCCCGTCTCATCCACCAACTCCTTTTCATCAAATAGGATTGCATTTAGTCTTGCGATTTCCCTCTCATCCTCTTTACAGGCAGGACGCAAGGTAATCGATTTACAGGCTTCCTGTGTATACGCTTCCTTGCTCGTGGTCTTGCCGGACAGACGTTTCATTCGGTATTCTGAGTGGGCATAGCTGACGCTATTCGCTTTTAAGAAGCTCATACCGGAGGTGGAGGAACCATCTGCCAATATTAAAAGTCGCTTAAAATCTGAGTAACGGCATTCATTTTGTGCTAGAGCGAGCAGACGGTGAAATAAACCCTGATTTCGATATTTTGGATGAGTCATGCCACAGAGTTCTCCGGTTACACCGTCAAAGCATGATATTCCCAAGTAGGAGGCAAGCTCATCTCCGATATAATACAAAAACTCTCTCTTATGGTGCGAGGATAGTTCAGAGTGATCGGCAGCCAGGCTGCTTAAATGAAGCTTATATTCCAATTCCAGCTTCAGGTTAATCTTGTCCTCCATACAGCATAAATCCATCAGCTGCTTAATATGGTTATATTCAGGCTGGGTAATGAACGCAAGGACTTGGATATTGTGTTTGCATGACATTGGTGACTCCCCCTCATTTCAGTTATGGCAAATCTAGGTTAAGTATATCAGAAACGAAGGGAAATACAACCATGGAGTTTATTTTCGGAAGTGGTCATGACTTGACGTACTTATCTGTTATCCTTTGAATAGAAGGATAATTCCTAGCAGTAGGAAGAAGACTGACAAGCCAGAGAAGGAGGATTATTATGCCGTATCAACTGCACGATAAATTAGTTATTGGAATTTCCTCAAGAGCCCTATTCGATTTAGAGTATGAGAACGGGATATACACGGAGAAGGGGTTGGAGGAATACATCCGTTATGAGATAGAGCATGAGGATGAGGTTCTTAAGCCGGGAACGGCCTTCTCTTTAATTAAGGCGTTAATGAGCCTCAACTGCAAATTCAATTCTACCGTTATTGAAGTTATTGTTATGTCCCGAAATAGTCCAGAGACCGGTCTTCGTGTGTTTAATTCCATAGACCGGATGGAGCTTGGCATTGAAAGAGCCTGTTTTACCGGGGGTGAGAACATTGCCAAATATCTTGCGGCCTTTGATGTGGATCTATTCTTGTCCAAAAATGAGCAGGATGTTCAGGAGGCAATTGATGCCGGCTTTGCAGCGGCGCTGATCTACGATGTTCCTAAGGATTATACTCCGGATGATAATGAGATCCGTATTGCCTTTGATGCGGACGCGGTAATCTTCTCGGAAGAGTCGGAGGAGATTTATCAGAAGCAAGGACTGGCTGCCTTCTTGGAGCATGAGAGGGCCAATGCAGAGAAAGCCCTACCTGACGGACCCTTTGCCAAGTTGCTACGAACATTATCTGCGATCAAAGAGAAGTACCCTAACCGACTAAGGATTGCAATTATTACCGCCAGAAACAATCCGGCTCATAAGCGAGTAATCCTCACCCTGAGGCAGTGGGGAGTCAATATCGATGAGGCCTTCTTTCTTGGCGGAGTTGAGAAGAAAGCGATACTAAAGGCCTTTAATGCACATATTTTCTTCGACGATCAGGATACCCATGTACGCCCCGCATCGACAGAGATTCCTTCCGGAAGAGTACCTTATAAATCGGATTCCACCATCACCAGAAATTCGTAAATAATAATTAATGAGCTGTTGTAAAATCATATATTGTTCTGTGAATAGGAGTACCTTTACTCAAGGATTACAGTTCAATATGATCTTTTACAACAGCTCTTTTTCTTATATATTTTATGATATTCCACAGGGAGGACGATCTACTCTATGCAGTTCTTTACCAATTGCCGGAGGTGAAGTTGCCCCATGTTGTTGATGGTGATACTGCTCTATACCTCTTGCCAGTAGTGAAGCTGCCCCATGTTGTTGATAGTGATATTGCTCTATACCTCTTGTCGGAGGTGAAGCTGATTAATAGCGTCTTGTTGGGCGGGAGTAATTCCAATTATTATTGTAGCTGCTTCCGTTTCTTGGATTGTAACTGTCCATTCTTCTTTGCGGATTGGTATCCATCATCGGTGAATCTTGTCCGGGGTCATTCAACGGTTCCGGATCCGTCTTTGCAGCATCTATCAAAGGCTTCTCCTTTGTTCTGCGTGAATTCCTTCGTGGATTAAGTATATATCCGATGATAATACCTAACAGAAAAAAGGTAACAAGGAAGGCGATAAAAAATAAATAGAAATTCTCGCTTGTGATAGGCAGGATTGAAACACTTACATTGGTAAAGGGCAAAGAGCTTACAAGTGTGACAATTTCTTTCAAAATAATACACTC
Source organism: Bacillota bacterium (assembly GCA_023428655.1). Taxonomy (GTDB): domain Bacteria; phylum Bacillota; class Clostridia; order Lachnospirales; family Lachnospiraceae; genus Mobilitalea. The sequence continues at coordinate 7,757 of JAEYXC010000238.1, forward strand.
CTCTACAAATTATTCACTATTTATATATGCAAAAGAGCTTTTACCCGTTACTGATGCAAGGGCATATTTCCTGGTTATAAGGGATACCATAAAGAGGGCATAAAGACTTAGATTCGCGAGTTGACATATATATTGTGCTTGATATATAATGCTAATACAATATATTGTGCATAGGGGAGTGAAGTGTTACATATAATCGGTCTGTCATAAAAGTCAGCCCGGAGTCTGCAGGTTTTATGAAAGGAATGATTAGGTTAATGAAAGAATTATTGTCGAAGAATTTTGTCGATGAATATAGAGCTAGGAAAGCACCCTTGAGTCACCTTGGTGAATTTGTATATTTAAGAACCTACTCCAGGTATTTGGAGGACAAGAAAAGAAGAGAGAATTGGTTTGAGACGGTGTATCGAACCACAAGCTATAACATAGAGCTAGGTATAGAATTTAAGAAAAAGCATAATCTGCCCATAGACTGGGATAAGGAAGCAGAGGAAGCCCAGCGGTTATTTGAACATTTGTATGAGCTTCGAACCTTTACTTCGGGTAGAACTCTTTTTATGGGGGGAACCGAAGTAGTAAAGCAATATCCGTTATCAAACTATAATTGCGCGTTTACAGATATTGTAACCATGAAGGATTTAGTGGATGTATTCTATCTGTTAATGCTGGGCAGCGGAGTCGGAATTCGAATAGACAGAGAGCATATTGATCGCCTGCCTCAGATTAGACATCTCGAGCTTGAGAGCCGATATGAGATTAATACCCGTTGGTCAACTCCGAAGGAAGAGATGGAGCACTCAGGGTTGTTTATTGATCTTAGTGATGAAAGGACTGCCGTGCTGAAGGTGGGTGATAGTAAGGAGGGCTGGTGTGAAGCCCTTGAGGCATACTTTAAGCTGGTCACGGCAGACCAATATGCTCCTATTGATAAATTGATTATTGATTACAGCTATGTAAGACCGGAGGGAGAACGCCTGAAGCGCTTCGGTGGCAGAGCTTCCGGACACAAGTCAATCCAGCGGATGTTTGAAAAGATGAATAAGGTTTTTCATCGGAGAACGGATTATCACCTACGCTCCATTGATATCCTGGATATTGCCACCATTATCAGTGAGAATGTGGTTTCCGGCGGGGTAAGAAGAAGTGCCATGATGGTAATCTGTGATGAGGAGGATGAGGAGGTAATCCAGGCAAAGCGCAACATCTATAAGATTGTTGACGGTGAATGGCTGGAGGATTCGGAGATATCTCATCGTAAAATGAGTAATAATTCGATCCTTTATACCAAGAGGCCTTCCTTGGAACGAATTAAAGAAATTATTAACTCAATTAGGATCAATGGGGAGCCAGGATTTATTAATGGATCGGAGGCATTGCTAAGAAAGCCTTCCTTCCGTGGCTGTAACCCCTGTGGAGAGATTTTATTACGATCAAAGCAGTGCTGTAACCTTACTACCAATAACCTGATGGCCTTTGTAACGGATCACAGGCTTGATAAGGATGCGCTTATTGAGGTTATTAAGCTCTCCACAAGAGTTGCAATACGTATGACTTTAGTTGAGGTTGAGCTTCCGGAGTGGAACCGTGTGATGCAGGAGGATCGTATCATTGGAGTATCTCTCACCGGAATGATGGATATGATGAATCAGACAAGGATGACCTATGATGAGCTGGCTACTTTTCTTGAGGAGCTGAGGCAGGTGGTCCATGAAGAGGGCGGACGATACTGCGAGGAGCTAGGAATTAATCCGCCACAGCTGATGACAACGATTAAGCCGGAGGGAAGTCTCTCGACGCTACCTTGTGTAAGCTCCGGCATCCATTATGCACATTCCGACTATTATGTCAGAAGAATTCGTATCTCGGCAACGGATCCCTTATTCAAAATGGTGGAGGCGCAAGGAAGCTATCCCATATATAATGAAAATGGAATGAAGGGGGAGGACTGCCAGGTTAAGGTAATCGAATTCCCGATTAAGGCTCCTGAGGGTAGAACAAAATATGATGTGGGAGCCATCGAACAGCTGGAGCTATATAAGCTATCAATGCTCCATTGGTCCGATCACAATACTTCAATTACCGTTCATGTGCGAGAGCATGAGTGGGATGAGGTTGCAAATTGGTTGTACGAAAATTTTGAATATACCGTAGGAATTACCTTCCTTCCGTTGATGGAGGAGACCTATCCTCTCCTTCCCTATGAGTGTACTACCAAGGAGGATTATGAGGAACGAATGAATAGAATAAAGGATATTGATTATGAACTGCTGGCATCACTGGAGGATGCAGAGGAGAGAGAGATCATAGATAAGGAATGTGCTTCCGGTGCCTGCCCTATCCGGTAATGCTTGGTCGATAACGAAAGTCACCCCTTATGGGGATGGGATTTTTAGGACGTGATGGTAATTAGTGGCTTGTATATTTACAACCCTTCTGGTATAATTATACGTAAAAAAGTATAAAACATCACGGGAGGGTATCTATGGATAATATTCAGCTTCTTATCGTTATGGGTGTATACATGCTATTGGTGGTGGCAATCGGTTTGTTTTTTGCTAAAAGGGCCAACGAAAGCTCGGAGAATTATTATCTGGGCGGACGTTCTCTGGGTCCTTGGGTAGCTGCCATGAGTGCAGAGGCCTCCGATATGAGTGGATGGCTTTTAATGGGGTTACCAGGAGTGGCATATTTTTATGGCTTAAGTGATGCGATTTGGACCGCAATCGGATTATTGGCTGGTACATATATTAACTGGCTGATCGTAGCAAAGAGATTGCATGCATACTCGATTATAGCCAATGACTCCATTACGATCCCGGACTTCTTTAGTCATCGTTTTAAAGAAAAGAAAAAGGTTATTATGACAATAGCGGCTTTATTCATTATGGTATTTTTTACCGTTTATGCATCCAGCTGTTTTCTAAGCGTAGGTAAGTTGTTTAATGCCTTATTTGGTTTTCCTTATGAGTATATGATGATTGCAGGTGCAATTTTTGTTATTATCTATACCTTCCTCGGAGGCTTTTTGGCTGAGAGTGCTTCTGATTTTATGCAGGCAATTGTTATGGTGGTGGCTCTTGTTGTTGTATTGATAACCGGAGTTGTCTACGCTGGAGGAGTTACAGCAGTTCTTGATAACTTGAAGCAGATCCCGGGCTTCTTGGATTTCTTTGGTATCGCAACTCCGGCTATGAAGGATGGAGCACAGCAGGTATCGGCAAGCGGTGTACCTATATTTGATCAAGCAGGAGCCTATGGGATTATTACGATTATTTCAACGCTTTCTTGGGGACTTGGATATTTTGGCATGCCCCAGGTGCTATTACGTTTTATGGCAATACGATCCCATGGTGAGATAACAAAATCCAGACGGATTGCGACCAGCTGGTGTGCAATTTCCTTAGTTGCAGCAGTGTTTATCGGTATCATCGGTCGTGCGGCTTTTCCGGCAGAGCATCTGAGCGGCGTGGATGCAGAAAAGATTTTTATCACGATGTCAACGAATTTGCTGCCAACGGTGCTTGCCGGTATGGCAATGGCAGGTATTCTGGCCGCTACCATCAGCTCTTCGGATTCCTATCTGCTGATTGCCTCCTCAGCGGTGTCGAAGAATATTTATCAGGGTCTATTTAAGAAGGAAGCAACGGATAAGCAGGTTATGAGAGTGTCCAGAATTGTACTGTTGGCCATTGCATTGGTTGGTATCCTGATTGCTCTGGATAAGGATAGTGTTATTTTTACGGTGGTTGCCTTTGCTTGGGCAGGTTTTGGTGCTACCTTCGGACCTATTATGCTATTCTCATTGTTCTGGAAGAGAACAACAAGAGGCGGAGCGATTGGCGGTATGCTAGCCGGTGGCTTAATGGTATTTTTCTGGAAATATGTTATGAGACCTCTGGGCGGTATATGGAATATATATGAACTACTACCGGCCTTCCTGTTCTCCTGTGTGGTTATCGTGGTGATCTCCTTATTAATGAAGGAGCCCAGTGCTGAACTACAGGCGGAATTTGAAAAGGCAAAGACTTACATAGACTAAATATCAAGTGATTTAAATGCATTAATTTCGAAAGCGTATGGAAGCTGCCTCGTCAGAAGCCATACGCTTTTTTTGTTCTGTCATAAAGATTATTGTGTACAAGAATATCGGTCACTGCAATAGCATATGTTATGCTAAAGGATTGTTACAAAGGGAGGGATTTGTTTGGCAGAGGGATATCGGGTCCTCGTCAGAGAAAAGCAGCTACAACAGGACATGTACTATAAAAACACGAATATCATGCGATATACGATAAAATATCCCCAATTCATATCAGATACATATCAAAATATGCTTAATAAGCTGAATTCATTATACAGAACGAAAGCTGTGATGTATGAAAGATCCAATGTCATGAACCTTTATCAGATGGCAATGGTAGAGTATGAATATTCTGTTGCGAACGACTTTCCAATTCGACAATTTGAAGCTTACGTTGATTTTACGGTTACCTATAATCAGAATTGTCTGCTTAGTCTATATTTTGACCAGTATGAATATGCGGGAGGAGCCCATGGATTAACCTATCGTTACTCAGATACCTGGGACCTTAGTAAAAGCAAGCGGATGGATTTAGTTGATTTCTTTCCGGGTCGTAATCAATACAAGAAATATTTAATGGAGACCATCAACAAACAGATTACAGAGGAGCTTACAAAAGGGAATGGGATGTTTTTTGAGGATTATGAGAAGCTGGTAAGTGAGAATCTAAAGACAAACAGCTTCTATCTGAGTGAGGATGGGGTTGTGATTTACTTTCAACAATATGATATTGCACCTTATGCAGCAGGTATTCCCACCTTTGTAATTCCCTACGGCCCAAATGGTGCCATCTTGCCAAGGTGTTAGACCGGTTGGAGCTGTTCATAGGACGTAAAAAAGGATATCCACTGGTGCAAGATAATCCTTCGAGAATTCCTATTCTTCGATGATCAGCACGGGGGATATCCTTTTTGTATTAAGCTGCAGTCTTAAGTGATACCATCATAGCTTCCAATTCTTAGGATTGAATAGCAGTAGCATTGGGAAGACCTCCAGACGTCCACATAACATATCAAACATCATCACAAATTTTGATAGGTCGGAAAAGTCGCTGAAATTGCCGATGGGTCCTACAAGCTCTAAGCCCGGTCCGACATTGTTGAGTGTTGCAGCAACTGCAGTAAAGCTTGTGGTAAAATCAAAATTATCAATGCTTACGATTAAGACTGATACGGCAAAGATCACCATATAGGTTATGAAGAAGACATTGATGGAGCGCATGGTTTCGTGTTCTATCTTTTTTCCGTCGAACTTCAGTACTTTTATACTTCGCTTATGGATAAGATAAGACATTTCCTTACCTATGGCTTTGATTAAAATCACTATTCGAGATACCTTGATACCGCCACCCGTACTACCGGCACAGGCACCGATAAACATAAGCCAGACAAGTATGGTTTTCGAGAAGGTCGGCCAGTGATTAAAATCAACCGTTGCATAGCCGGTTGTAGTGATAATGGAGGAGACCTGAAATGCAGCATGGTGTATGGATGAGAAGAGGTTTTTCAATCCGCCGATGTTCAGGGCTATCATAATAATAGCAGTCATTACGATGAAAAAGTAGGCCTTCAATTCCTCACTCTTGAAGGCTACCTTTACTTTTTTGAATAATATCAAGGTATAGATATTAAAATTAACTCCAAATAAAAACATAAAGATGGTTATTACATTCTGCTGATATGCAGTATAGTCTGCCAGACTGGAATTTTTGATAGCAAAACCACCGGTACCTGCCGTTCCAAAGGTAAGGGTCAGTGCATCGAACAAAGGCATTTTACCGACCAGCAGAAGGATGATCTGCAGGACTGTCATCGACAAGTAAATGATATAAAGCAGGGAGGCAGAGGTACGCATTCTGGGAGCAATCTTTTCAACAGCCGGCCCGGGGCTTTCCGCACGCATGATATGCATGGATTCGCCGCCTGCCATTGGCATAATTGCAAGAATAAACACCAAGACACCCATTCCGCCGATCCAATGGGTAAAGCTTCTCCAAAAGAGCATGCAATAGGAGAGGGCTTCCACATCCCTTAGAATACTGGACCCTGTGGTGGTAAAGCCGGAGATTACTTCAAATAAGGCATCTACATAGCTTGGTATCTCTTTGCTGAGGTAGAAGGGAAATGCACCGACAATACTAAGTATGATCC
>JAEYXC010000242.1 GCA_023428655.1 Bacillota bacterium
CCTTAATTCCGGATATGCTTCGCAAGATTGAAGACCTAAAGAATATGAGGATGACCTTTGAGCATGATTTTGATATTGAGGTAGACGGTGGGATTACTCTGGATAATGTAGTGGACGTTATGGATGCCGGAGCCAATGTCATTGTATCCGGATCTTCCGTGTTCCGTGGTGATATCACTAGAAATATAGCGAGATTTAAGGATCAATTTGTTGCGTATGATCAAAGGGTACGGTTCAACTAGGTTAGTATAATGAGGTGCTAGTGAAGGTATGAATATGGAAGAGAATAAGGTGTTAATCATTACCGGTGGTCACATTGAATTAGACCTTATCCGTGAATTAATGGAGCAAGAGAATGTTACGATGATAATCGCAGCAGACCATGGACTTTTTGCTGTGGATCAGCTTGGAATTACACCCGACTATATCGTCGGGGACTTTGATTCGGTTCCGGAGGAGCTGTTGGCAAAATACCGTGACAGCAAGACACCTACCTTGACCTTTCCGAGAGAGAAGGACAAAACGGATACTCAGATAGCCATTGACCATGCATTAACACATAAGGCAACAAGTATTATAATTGTAGGAGCCACCGGGAGTCGCTTAGACCATACTATGGCGAATGTACATCTGCTATTATTACCGATGGAACGAAACGTAGATGCTTGCATTATTGATCGGAACAACAAGATTTACCTGAAGCGGGAAAGCTTTGTGATTGAGAAGCAGAGGCAGCATGGGGATTATGTTTCCCTATTACCCTTTAGTGAAGTGGTGGATGGATTATCACTGATGGGCTTTCAGTATCCATTAAATCGGATTAGATTGACTGCTGGTAGTAGCCTTGGCATTAGTAATGAGATTATCATGGACATAGGTCGTGTCGAGTTTACCAAGGGAATTCTACTAGTAATTGAAGCAAGGGATTAAACGGCTTAGGGATAAGCAATAATATAGAAATAGAACGGACAAGCATAAAAGAAAAGTATTTAATGAAGAAGCACAAGATAAGAAGCCATAAAGAAAGAGATTTGGCTCAAACAGAATAATTTGTGGAACAGGACTGTAGTAAAATCTGATAGCTTGAAATTGTATATTAAGGAAGGAAGACACAAATGAAATTAGGTATCGTGGGTTTGCCCAATGTTGGAAAAAGTACTCTTTTTAATTCTTTAACAAAAGCAGGAGCCGAGTCAGCGAATTATCCTTTCTGTACCATAGACCCGAATATCGGTATCGTTCCGGTTCCGGATGAAAGGCTAAAGGTACTGGGAGATTTGTATCATACGGAGAAGATAATCGCGGCGACCATTGAGTTCGTAGATATTGCCGGATTGGTCAAGGGAGCCTCGAAGGGTGAGGGCCTTGGGAATCAATTTTTGTCCAATATCAGGGAAGTGGATGCAATTGTTCATGTGGTACGTTGCTTTGAGGATACCAATGTAATCCACGTGGATGGTTCCGTAAATCCCGAGAGAGACATTGAGACAATCAATCTGGAGTTAATTTTTTCGGACATAGAGATTTTGGAGCGTCGAATATCAAAAACGAATAAGGGTGCTAAAAATGATCGCTCCCTTGCCAAGGAATTAGAGCTTCAGGAACGAATCAAAGCCTTTTTGGAAGAAGGAAAGATGGCTAAGGCTTTTGTGACACAGGATGAAGAGGAACAGGAGTGGTTGGATAGCTACAACCTGCTTACCGCAAAGCCTGTAATCTATGCTGCAAATGTTAAGGAAGATGACCTTGCTGATGATGGTGTAAATAATGAATACGTACAAAAGGTTCGTGCAATCGCGGAGCAGGAGCATTCAGAGGTATTCGTAATCTGTGCTCAGATTGAACAGGAAATTGCCGAATTAGATGAAGAAGAGAAGCGAATGTTTTTAGAGGATCTTGGTTTAAAGGAATCAGGTCTGGAGAAACTAATCAGAGCAAGCTATCATATTTTGGGATTAATGAGCTTTTTAACCGCAGGTCCCAAGGAGACAAGAGCATGGACCATAAAGATCGGAACAAAGGCTCCTCAGGCAGCCGGCAAAATTCACTCTGATTTTGAACGAGGCTTTATCCGAGCTGAAATTGTAAGCTATCATAATCTGATCGAGTGTGGGAACTATAACGCAGCGAAGGAAAAGGGACTGGTTCGTTCCGAAGGAAAGGAATATGTCCTTCAGGATGGCGATGTGGTTTTATTCCGATTTAATGTCTAAACCCAGAAAGCGGTGAAGAATATGACGATGCTTTTAACAACGAATATCAATTTTCCAAACCTTGGAATTGGACTTAAGAATGTGGGTACCGGCTTTGAGCTTTTTGGCTACCACATTGCTTATTATGGTATGGTCATAGGTCTGGGTATGCTGATCGGTTGGCTGATGGCAGAATGGGTTGCGAAACGAACCGGGCAGAAAACAGAGATTTATCTGGATTTCGCATTGGTGGCAATCATTTCAGCTGTTATTGGAGCGAGATTATATTATGTAGTTTTTGCATTGGAGGAATTTGCAGATAATCCTCTATCCATATTTAACCTAAGAACCGGAGGGCTAGCCATCTATGGAGGGATTATCGCTGCTGTATTGGCTGCAATCATTTTTGCGAAGGTGAAGAAGTATCCCTTTTGGCTTTTGGCTGATACCGGGTGTATTGGTTTAGTTACAGGGCAGATTATCGGACGATGGGGTAACTTCTTTAACCGGGAGGCCTTCGGTAAGTATTATAATGGACTGTTTGCGATGCAGGTTGATGTTCGGGATGTTTCAGGAGTGTTTCGAAATACCACCTCAATCTCTACCTTGGAGCAGATGTATCAGGGGAAGGAAGCTGCACTGGAACGGATTCTGGAAATAAGAAATAATTTGGTTGTGATTGGAGATGCTACCTATATTCAAGTTCATCCAACCTTTCTCTATGAATCAGTTTGGAATCTTTGCTTACTGATTCTGTTACTGTTATATACAAAGCACAAGAAGTTTGATGGCGAAGTGATGCTGCTATACCTAATTGGTTACGGGTTAGGTCGCGCATGGATGGAGGGACTTAGAACGGATCAGCTATTCCTATGGGGAACTCCAATCGCCGTTTCGCAGTTATTATCCATCCTTCTGGTTGTTGTATCCGTTGTTCTTCTAATCTATAAACGACGTAGGTCTAGGATTAGGAAAAGAAAATCGTAAAGAAGAGAATAGTAAAGAGAAAATAGGTATAAAAAGAACAGTATTTGGGACTTATTTCCTAATGACATGATTTTGTCTATATATTGACATAATTTGTTCGATTTCTCAAATATATACAATATGTTGTAATCATTTGGCAAAATAGCTCACAAAGCCACTAACTATAAGGCTTTGTGAGCTATTTTTTTTGATTTCATACTTGATAAATTCCCTAAACTAATATAGAATAAACTCATAAGTGGAGCAAAGTGGTGGAGAGTGGTGTAAAAACCCCTAAAAGTGGTACAAGCCCTCTCAAAAATGACTCCATATACGAAGTCGGAGAGGGGCAAGTAATGGTCTGTCCGATGAAAAAGAAGGTGAAGTCTTATGTTCATGGGTGAATTCGATCATTCGATCGATACCAAAGGCAGAATAATCATACCGTCAAAGTTTCGAGAAGAGCTGGGAGATAAATTTGTTATCACCCTGGGTCTTGACGGATGTTTATTTGTATACCCAAATGAAGAATGGCAAGCCTTCGCAAAGGAACTTGGTAAATTACCCGGAACAAAAGAAGCAAGACAATTACAGCGTTATTTCTTGGCAATGGCCGCTGATTGCGAAGCCGATAAACAGGGAAGAATACTAATACCGATAAAACTCAGGGAGAGCGCTGGATTGGATAAGGACATTGTTTTTGTCGGTGTACTGAATAAGATTGAGCTTTGGAGTAAGGAACGCTGGGAGAATAATAATACGTATGAAAATGTGGATGCGATTGCAGAGCATATGTCGCAGTACGGTATCAGCTTCTAGCCGTCCCTAATTATCACATACAGTCAGAATGGAGATTACTATGGCTTTTGTTCACAAATCAGTGTTGTTGGAAGAAACGATAGAGAACCTGAATATTAAACCGGAGGGCATCTATGTCGATGGAACACTGGGTGGTGGAGGACATTCTTATGAGATAGCAAAGCGCTTAACCACGGGAAGATTAATCGGAATTGATCAGGATGAGGCAGCAATCAAAGCAGCAGGCGAGCGTTTGGCTGAATTTGCTGATAAGGTTACCATCGTAAGAAGTAATTACAGCGATATGAGGAGAGTGCTTCAGGAGCTGCAGATTGAACAGGTGGATGGAATAATTCTGGATTTGGGTGTTTCCTCCTATCAGCTTGATACACCGGAGCGCGGCTTTTCCTATAAGGAAGATGCTCCACTTGATATGAGAATGGACACCAGAAACACAAAGACAGCGAAGGACATCGTCAATGGGTACGGTGAAATGGAGTTATTTCGCATTATTCGAGATTATGGTGAAGATAATTTTGCTAAAAATATTGCGAAGCATATCGTACGAATGAGACAGGAGAAACCGATTGAGACAACCTTCGAGCTGATTGAAGCCATTAAGGCAGCCATTCCCATGAAGCTGCGTGTTACAACGGGACATCCAGCTAAGAGAACCTTTCAGGCAATTCGGATCGAGCTTAACCGTGAGCTGGAGGTGCTTAAGGATACCTTGCAGGATATGATTGAATTATTGACGCCGGAAGGCAGACTGTGCATCATAACCTTCCATTCTCTGGAGGATCGAATTGTAAAGTCATGCTTTCGAACCAATGAAAATCCCTGCATCTGTCCACCGAGTTTTCCGGTATGTGTGTGCGGGAAGGAGTCACTGGGTAAGGTAATATCCAGAAAACCGATTCTTCCTTCCGAGGAGGAGTTGGAATTTAACAAAAGATCAAAAAGTGCAAAGCTTCGTGTGTTTGAACGAGCACATTAGTATGAAAAATCCCATAGTTTTTATACTACCAAGAATGAACGGTTGTTCAGCCTTGAGGGAAGCAATGGACCTTGGATAAAGAAATGGTAAGGATTATTCAAAAATGTGGATTGACTGAACTACGGGTAGGGAGGAGTTACTGGCATGGAAGCTAATAAAAGACGTTATCATTATGACAATACTAGGACAAGCTATGTGGATGGAAACACTGCGCGCAAACTTAAAGTAGCTCCTGATATCAGACGGGAGGAAGAGCGATATGTAACTCCCGGACGAAGAAGACAGGAAGACAGACAACCAAAGGTATTTTCCGGAATTAATTTTGCATCCCTGGTTGTCTTGACGATTGCGATTATTGCGACGGTTTCCGTATGTGTTGATTATTTGATGCTCCAAAACCAAGTGAGTCAGATGGATAAAAACATCATCCGTCTTGAAAAGGAAATAAAAGTTTTAACCAATGAAAATGATGCCAATTACGAAGCAATTGACACAGCACTTAATCTGGATTATATTTATCAGGTGGCTGTGGAGGAGCTTGGTATGGTTTATCCCAATAATAATGAGGTAATTACCTATAAAAGCAGCTCTACTAATTACGTAAGACAATACGAGGATATTCCTAAGTAACATTGTTAGACCTTTGTGTTAGTTAAAGCTGGTATTTCACAACATTGATCACTGCAAGAATAACTAACATGCCGGCCCTTTGAAGTGTGAAGGATATGCATATTATCTATTCACACGAGATACTTGCTAAATAAATGAGGTAAAATACCATGGAAAAGAATTTCGATAAAACAATAAGAAAGTTCAATTCACGAATGCAAGCAAAATTATTGCTTGTATTTTGTGTTATTACTCTGCTGTTAGTTGTTTTGATGGGACGATTAATCTACATCATGCAGACCAAGGGTGATAAATATGCAAAACATGTGCTCTCCAGAGAGACCTATGTCAGCTCAGTTTTACCCTATAAAAGAGGTGATATTACGGATCGTAACGGAACAATTCTGGCACGGAGCGAGCTTCAGTATAAGCTAATCCTTGATCCCAAAAGGTTATTACTTAATGAGGATTGTATTCCCGTTACCTTAAACGCCCTTGTAGATAATTTTGGAATCGATGCAGAAACAGTTCGAGCAATATTGACCGACGAGGTGAAGTCAAAAAGTCAATATGTTATTCTACAGAAAAATGTGAAATATGATACAGTGAAGGCATATGAAGCATATGTAGAGAACTTTAATAAAACGAAAAAGAAAGAGGATAAAACTAGTATTATCGGAGTCTGGTTTGAAGAGGAGTATGTTCGCAGTTATCCTTATTCTAGCCTGGCCTGTGATATACTTGGCTTTACCTCTGCAGATAATACCGGATTCTGGGGTATTGAAGAATATTATAACGATGAACTTAATGGTACCAATGGCAGAGAATATGGTTATTATGATTCGAATTTGAACATTGAACGAATCGTGAAGAAGGCGGTTAATGGAAATAATATAGTAAGCACCATAGATATCAATGCACAACGAATTATTCAGGAACACATTAAGCAGTTTAATACGGAGTTTGGCAGTAAGAACATCGGTGTTCTAGTTATGAATCCGAATAACGGAGAAATCATTGCCATGGCCTCCAATCAAGAATATGACTTGAATAATCCGAGAAATTTGGACGGCATTATTGATGCAGCAACGCTCTCATCAATGACGGAGGAGCAGAAGACAGAAGCACTGAATTCGTTATGGAAAAATGATATTATCACCAGTAGCTTTGAGCCCGGATCCACCTTTAAGCCGGTTACGATTGCCGCAGGACTGGAGGAAGGCCTACTTATCGAAGAGGATACTTTTTATTGCGACGGTGCAGAGGATATTAACGGCGTACATATTAAGTGTAGCAGGGTGCAAGGCCATGGTCAGCTGACCCTGGGAGAAACCCTGATGTTTTCCTGCAATGATGCGCTGATGCAGATTGTCTCGAAGGAAGGCAGAGATATCTTCCATCAATATCAGACTGGATTGGGCTTCGGTAAGAAGACGGGGATCGATCTTCCCGGTGAAGCATCAGGTATAACAATGGCTCTGGATGCTCTGAACCCGATTGAGCTGGCAACCAACAGCTTTGGACAGGCGTTTAATGTAACAATGGTTCAAATGGCTGCTGCATACTCCTCCTTGGTTAACGGAGGCAATTACTACCAGCCCCATATTGCGAAGAAAATCGTTAATGAAAATGGTGCTACGGTAAAGGAATTTGGAGAATTATTAGTACGACAGACGGTGTCAGAAAAGACATCCGAATTTATACAAAAAGCAATGTATCAGACAGTAGAAGCAGGTACTGCCGGTGGAGCGAAGGTCGAGGGTTATGCCATTGGCGGAAAAACAGGAACAGCGCAAAAGCTTCCCCGAGACGCTAAGACCTATGTAGTATCCTTTTTGGGATCCGTTCCTGCTATCAATCCTGAAATTGTAATTTATGTAATGATTGATGAACCACAGAATGTGGAGAAGCAGGCAGACAGCTCCATTGCAACAAAGTTTGCCAGCCGAATCATGAAGCAGCTCCTTCCTGCACTTGGAATTTTCCCGGAAGGTGACATAGACTATCTTCTTCCTTCCGATGAAGAGAGCACAGAGAGTACGGATCCGAGTCAAACCTTACCCGAAGGGAATCAGACGGAGCCTTCGACGGATGATGGCGCTTCCAATGAATCGGACACAGAAGCAACGGCTCCAAGGAATACGGAATCGGAGGATGATTCGCAGGATAGTGGTGCACCGGAGGATAGTGGTGCTCCGGAGGATACGGATGAATCGCAGGACACTGGTGAACCGACGGGTGATGGAACGGATGATCCTCTGGATGGGCAAGAAGATATGCCTACAACCCAGGGGAATGAAGAGCTGCCGGAGGATGGGATGGAACCGCTATCCACAGAAGAGGAATTTAATCCGGATGCCCTGGAATAATACAGGATATTATACTTGCTGATAGGAAGATCGTAACTGTTCAGCCGTAGGCCAGGTTTCATATCATACTAGAAATTTGTATGGCTGAACTGTTACGAAAATCGAATAATCATAACTTGTTTGTAATAAAATGAAACAATAGATGAATTAAGGTTATGATGATAATGGCGAGAAGTAGGACCTATAACA
>JAEYXC010000251.1 GCA_023428655.1 Bacillota bacterium
CTCTCTCCTATCTTGGCTATGACCTGAACAGTACGGACCTGGCACAGATTGAGGAAGCGAAGCAGCTCCTTAGTCAGCAGTATCCGCTGGTGCAGGCTTATGTGGTTGATCAGGTTCGCGATAAAATGATCGGCGGAGAAGCCGCAATCGGAGTAATCTATTCCGGTGAGGCAATCTTCACTCAGAGAGAGAATCCCGATCTGGAATATGTGGTTCCTAAGGAAGGCTCCAATGTATGGATTGATGGTTGGGTTATCCCGAAGAATTACAGAAACAAAGAAAATGCTGAGGCGTTTATTAACTTTATGTGCAGACCGGAGATTGCTTTAAAGAACTTTGAATATATCACCTACTCCACACCGAACGCAGCTGCAAGAGCTTTAATTACCGATGAAGATATTAAGAACAGCAGTGTTGCATTTCCTGACAAGAGCGTACTTGACCGTTGCCTAACCTACCGTTATCTTGGAGAAGAGATGGAAAGCCTATATATCGATAAGTGGAATGAGGTTAAATCGAACTAGTAAAGCTGCACTCGATCGAGAAAGCATAAAAAAAAGATGGACTGATACATTGGATCCGTTTACAACAAAAATATATAAGGGCGGTTGCATAAGGCATAGTAATAATTTGCTTTTTGCAACCGCCCATTTTAGGTTAGTGAAGTCTATCACCTGTTTGAACATACACAGATCCCAAATCCCGCCATATCGTAAATTGGAACAGAGGCATGCTTCCCTGTATTGCTTAACCTCTTATCAGTAATACGGAATTATAGGTTATCACTACGCTCCATAGTATACTTGCTTTATCAGGCTTTCTAATTTATTGTCTAACTACATTTCTCTCTTCGTGATTAAGATACGCTACTATATTCTGATATACCTCTTCTGTCACTCTCTGTCTTGCCTCCACTGTCGCCCATGCAATGTGAGGTGTAATAATCAGCTTGGTACTATCTTGAATCTCGATCAACGGATTATCTGCACTCATGGGCTCCACAGTTAGTACATCAAGACCTGCGCCTCCGATCCAGTCCTCCTTTAAGGCCTTTGTCAATGCGAATTCATTGATAATCGGTCCACGCCCAAGGTTTAGCAAAATCGCACTCTTCTTCATCCTACGAAGCTCCTGCTCCCCGATCAGATTATTGGTTCGTTCATTCAAAGGTGCATGAATTGAGACAATATCAGATTTCTCAAGTAAGGTATCCAGCTCCACCTGTTCATAGGTCGGATTATCATTCTTCCCCGAGGTTGAATAATACAGAATATTACATCCAAAGAGCTTCGCAACCTCTGCAACTCTTCTTCCAATCTCTCCAAGTCCGATTATACCCCAGGTCTTACCTGATAACTCGTGAAACTTCACCGCAAAATGACTGAAGACGTCCGCCCGGATATAGTCTCCGCTTTTGACAAAGCGGTCATAGTAGCTGAGCTTTTCATATAAATAAAAAAATAACGCAAAGGTATGCTGAACCACGGAATGGGTGGAATACCCCTTCACATTTGCCACGGCGATACCACGAGCATTGGTATAAGGAAAGTCCACGATATTCGTTCCCGTTGCTGTGATGCAGATCAGCTTTAATTTCTTTGCTCTCTGCAGGGTCTCCTCATTCATAGGGACCTTATTCACAATAATGATGTCCGCATCCTCACAACGTGTTGCATTCTCCTCTGGTACGGAGCAGGGATACTTGATTACCTCTCCCAGCTGATCAAACATAGATAAATCCACATCATCACCAAGGGTATCTGTCTCAAGAAACACAATTTTCATGTTGTTCTTCCTTTCTATAAGTAGCTTATTAATATCCTTCATCCTGATTATTTATGAACTCTCTGGATGTTACTTACGTTTTCTATCGGAATATTTATTGCAGCATCCGGACTAAGCATGCCGCGTGATCGTCGTCTGATTGCGTGCCCGTCCACCGATCTGTAAGCAGCCTTCTTTGTGAGGTATTTCTCGCATTATGCTCATTTTGCTTGCGCGAATATGAAAATTGTTCGAAAGCTAGGATTTTATCAAATCGTTGCACTTCGAACAATTTATAGGATTAATTTAATTCTTTCAATTATCGAATTCTCTCAGGTAGGCCGACCTTCTTCTGAACCTTTCGCAGAGTCTTTGTTGCATAATAATTTGCTTTGTCAGCATTTGCCTTAATAACACCATCAATATAAGCCTTATCCTTCTCCAGACGATGGTATTCATCCTGAATCGGCTTCAGCATACCGGCAACCGCTTCGCCTACGGCAAGCTTGAAATCACCGTAACCGGAGGCTGCAAATTCCTTCTCCGTATCCTCCACTGTCTTCCCGGTAGCAATACAATAGATTTCAATCAAATTCTTGATTCCGGGCTTTTCATCACTATATCGAATACTGTTGTCCGAATCCGTTACCGCTCTTTTGAACTTACGAATTAAGGTATCCGTATCGTCCATAAGGAAGATGGTCGCATTTGCATTATCATCGGATTTTGACATCTTCTTCTCAGGCTCCTGAAGACTCATGATCTTCGCTCCCT
>JAEYXC010000261.1 GCA_023428655.1 Bacillota bacterium
CTGTCCGTTAATATTGTAGTAGGGGAGTATTTTCGTTACTGAATAAAGGTTCCTTCTTTGATTTTCTCTACGATATCCAAATACTGAGTCTTGATTTCCTCGGATACTGCATCACTGAAGGTACCAACACTGAGACAGCCATTGGAGAGGTCTCCATAGATGGTCTTGTTACCATAGCTTCCTGCCTTCAAATCACTCATACATAGTCCAATTAGAGCAGCATTATCGGTTACTACACTGCTAATGATTACGTTAGAGGTCTGTGTCTTCAAAAGGTCACTGGGTTGTCCGATATCATATCTTCCTTCGTAGTTTGCAAGAGCCTCACGTGCACCGGAGTCTACCGCACTGGCGTCACCGAACATGACATCAACATCGCTGGTGGTTATCATGGAATCTGCAATTTCCTTTCCCTTTGCAGAGTCGCTGAAGGAATTGGCATAAGCGGAAACGACTTGAATTTCTGGATTGATCGCCTTTGCTGCAGCCTCATAGCTTGCTAGCTTGGTCTTTGTCGTATCAAGCTCCATGCCTCCGATGAAGCCGATACTATTAGTCTTTGACATTAAGCCGGCCAGTGCTCCCGCCATATATCCGATCTGCTTTGCATCCGGTAACAAAGATACTACATTGTCAGTCTCGACCGTACCGTTCAGCAATGCAAAATATACATTCGGATAATCAGCGGATACCTCCTTCACAGCATCGGTATACTGATTACCGGGTGCAAAAATCAGGTTGAAGCCAAGATCACAGTAGGAGCGAATGCTGGAGGCAAAATCAGCTGAGTTAAGACCATCGGTATACTGGGTCTCAAAACCGTTCTGCTCGGATGCAGCGAGCATCGCATTATAGCAAGCGGCACCCCAACCACCATCAGCGATAGTAGAATCACAAATCATAGCTACCTTATAAACCGTCTCCGTAGCAGCTTCCGAAGGTTCTGTTGTGGGAACTGTCTCATTTGTGCTGTCCTTCGCAATGGATTCCTTAACCGGTTCCTTCGATGAAGCACAACCGGCAAGAGTAATCATTACCATGGCCATTGCCAGAAATAAAGCCAATACTTTTTGTTTCATGTTAATTCCTCCTAAAATGATATGTGTGTCAGTGACATTTATAATTTTGGCTGTGCCAATAATTATCGTTCTTCTCTGAAATAGGGCTTTCCATTCGCAGCGGGACCGGACTTACGAATACCGAAGACAGCCAGTGCGAACAGAGTACAGAGATAAGGGATCATAGCGAGCAGCTGGTAGGGAGTCGAAGAGCTCAAGACCTGAAGCCGGATCTGAAGAGCATCGGTAAAGCCGAAGAGCAAAGCTGCTAACAGAACACCACCGGGCATCCATCGTCCGAAGATTACGGTGGATAGAGCAATAAATCCACGTCCGGAGACAACACCGTCGGAGTAAGTACTGATATAGCAGGTTGTTAGATAAGCACCGCCAATTCCCGACAAGGCTCCACAAATCAGACAAGCGATATACTTCACACGGATAACCGGAATTCCAAGTGTTTCAGCGGCTTTCGGGAATTCTCCGACAGCCTTATAATTTAAGCCGGCTTTTGTCTTGCTAAAGAACAGATAGGAAATCGGTACCAAAAGATAGGTCAGATATACGATCAGTGTGTGATTGAAGAATATTTTCCCGACAACCGGTATGCTGCCAAGGATTGGGATCGGCAGCTCCTTCATTAGAGTGGATTGTGCCAGGGAGGAGCTAATACCAAATTTAATCTTATAAAGGAAGGATGCAATGGCTGGGGCGAAGATATTAATCGCCATTCCATAAACGATCTGTTGTGCACCCAAATGGATTGTACAGAAGGCATAGATTAGATTAATTGCAATACCACCGATGGCACCCGCAAGGATCCCAAGATAGGGATTACCCGTTGAAAAGGTGATCAGAAAACCGCAAAGGGCTCCGAAGGACATAATACCATCCAGGCCAATGTTAACCATGCCCGCACGCTCGGAATATAGCTCTGCCAGCGCGACAATCAGGATAGGGGTTGCCATTCGTATCGTTGACAGGAGTAGCTCCTGTATGAAGTTCCAATTTAAAAATGCCTCCATGCTCATTCCACCTCCACTGATTTTGTTGACAGATTGATAATAAACTGCCTGATACGTGGCAGATTGGTAACGGCATTTCCGGCTACGGCGAAGATGATTACCAATGCCTGAACGATATCAATTACTGAGGTGGGAAGACCGGTTCCTACCTGCATCGTAGTTGCCCCGGCTCTTAACACGGCAAACAGATAAGCAATGATCACCGTTCCTATGGGATTCAGCAGGCTGATGAGTGCTATGGCTACACCGTCGAAGCCATAACCGACTCCGAAGCCTGCCATTAATCGGAATTGGGTACCGTGGAGCTCCACGCTTCCTCCGAGGCCGGCAATGGCACCGGATGTTATGAAGGAAATCAGCATTAATGATTTAACAGGATAACCGTTAAAATTAGCAGTTGTCTGATTTAATCCCACTGCTCTCAGCTGAAAGCCCTTGGAGGTGTAGAATAGAAAATACCAAAGAATGATTGATAGCACCAAAGCGATGAGGATTCCGGAATGGATGCGGGTTCCGCTTATGATTCGTGGGAGCTTTTCAACAACAGTCGCTGTCTGGGGAAGATTTCCATCCCGTAGGGGACCGGTGTAAAGAAAGCCCATGAACAGGATGGCAATATAGTTTAGCATGATGCTTACGATCATTTCATTTAGGCCCCGTGTTATTTTGAGCATGCCGGGGATATAACCCCACAGGCCTCCCGCAAGGATACCGCAGATTAGGCTGACTATCACAAGAGATAAACCGCTTAGACCGGTGAAGGTAGTATTGACCCAGATACTGGCACAGGCTCCCATCACAAATTGTCCCTCTGCACCAAGATTAAATACACCACATTTGTAAGCAAAGGTAGCTGCAAGTCCGGTGAAAATTAATGGTACGGCCTTAGCTACCGTTTCTCCGAAATTGGAGAGGGAACCAAAAGCACCCCGGAACAGATAACGATAAGCCTCTACCGGATTGCCCCCGATGCAGGCGATCAGGATGGCACCGGCGAAGAAGGAGAAAAGAATGGAGGCAATAGGAACCGCTATTTTAATGAATCGATTGTTTAGGTTCATTGTTGAAACTCCTTTCGGTTACTTTTCCGGACATAGCCAGTGAAATCTCATGGATTGGTGGGTTCTCGCCAGAATAGATACCGAGAATTTCTCCTTCGAATATGACTGCAATCCGGTCGGACAGCTTTCGTACCTCATCAAAGTCTGCACTGATTAACAATACACCGCAGCCTAAGTTCCTCGCATCGATGATTTTGTCATGCACATATCTGGTGGCTCCGATATCCAGACCTCTGGTCGGATGTACGGCCACAAGGAGCTCCGGTGCTGCCTCCAGCTCTCTGGCCAGGACGATCTTTTGCTGGTTACCACCGGAAAGATTTCGGATTTCCTGATCCAGAGAGGCACAGCGAATATCATACTTTTCCTTCATTTGTTCTGCGAATCCAAGAGCTGCTTTTTTTCGGAGGAATAGACCTCTACCATAGGACATGCCGGATTTTTGTGTGTTTTTTATCATTAGGTTTTCAGTTACGGTCATTCGCCCAATCAGACCCATCTTATTTCGGTCCTCCGGAATGTGGGAGACATTGGAGCGGATGAAATGCTTCGGTGAATAATGCGTCAGCTTCTTACCCTTCAGCGTAACGGTACCGCTTTCCGGTGCTATAACTCCGGTCACCAGCTGTGCGAGTTGGGATTGGCCATTCCCATCGATTCCTGCGATCCCCAGAACCTCCCCTTTATTAAGGTGGAACGAGAGATTACGTAAGCCGTTGTGCTTAGATTGGCAATTATAATTGACGGTATCAAGCTCCAGAACACTGTCTCCACTGTCGGTAGCCTTTGGATATTCGTTAGTAACCAGCTCGCGACCAATCATAAGATTGGCCAATTGGGTGGCATCGGTTTCACCCTTATGTAAGGTCGTTACTGTTTCTCCGGCTCTTAGTACAGTGATCCGATCGCTGATTTCAAGAACCTCTCTCATCTTGTGAGAGATAAAGATAACGGATTTCTTTTCTGCAGTCAGCTTTCGGATAATTTCGAATAATCCAACTACCTCAAGATCAGTGAGAGCAGCGGTTGGTTCATCCAGAATGAGCAGTTCGGCACCTCGATACAGAGCCTTCAGAATCTCAACCCGCTGCTGAGCACCGACGGATATCTCGGTCACAGGCTTATCCAACTCGATGCCCAACCCATACCGTTGTGCCAGAGTAAGGATTTCTTTCTTTATGGCAGCTCTGTTTATCAAAATTGAGGAATCCTTTGTAGTGCCGAGTATTATATTTTCGAATACTGTCATAGCCTCTATCAGCATAAAATGCTGATGTACCATACCGATCCCATATTTTACAGCCTTTGAGGGTGTATCAATTCGTACCTTTTCTCCGTGTAGATAGATATTTCCTGAGGTAGGCTGATAGAGTCCGATTAATATATTCATTAAGGTACTCTTACCGGCTCCATTCTCACCAAGAAGGGTATGGACCTCACCTTCCAGGATATCCAGATTAATATTTCTGTTCGCATGTGCATTGCCGAACCTTTTGTTGATAGCTTCCATTCTTAGCATTTCCTTCAATATCTTCCCTCCAGTCCCGACGAAACGATAGAAAGCACGAAGAGCATCCTTTCTATTGTCATAAATAAAAAAATGTAGACAAATCTCTAAGAGATTGATCTACATCTTTGTAAAATAAAGAAAATTGGTTTGATCGAATATAATGTAATGTAATATAACATTATCTTATCTGTACGTCAATCATAAATTATCGTGCATGTATAAATATTAAGGCTGAAAGTGAAAAAAGCATAAGTAACAGTATTATATATTAACAGGACTTATAAATATTCACTGGATTTCTTATATATAGATACATCGGATAATACTTTAATACGGATGATAAAGTTTTGTATGGAGCAGTGGATTGGGGTATCAATTTGTGAAAAATCCTAATTACTGTGAATTTATTTATTCTCGTTAAATGGGCAAAATTATCAGAAAATAGCAATAAATGATAAGAATTGTTAGCCGATTCGTTGTATAATGGTGTACACACTATTGCAAAGGAGGTATTACTATGCAAAGAATTATTCCACATTTATGGTTTGATAAAGAAGCAATAGAAGCAGTAGAATGGTATGTAAGTTTGTTTGATGATTCAAGCATTCAAAGTATAACGAAGCTACCTAACACTCCGTCCGGTGATGCAGTAATATTAGATTTTCAATTATCCAACATAAGGTTTAATGCGATTAATGCAGGTCCTTATTTTACCTTCAATTCATCGATTTCATTGATGGTAGCATGTGATTCGATAGAAGAGGTTGAGACGCTGTACGCGGAGTTATCAGCAAATGGTAGTATTCTGATGGAGCTGGGGGAATATCCCTTCAGCGAACGTTATGCATGGGTACAAGATAAGTACGGGTTGAGTTGGCAACTATTTTTCGCTGAGGATGCTAAGTCACTTCCTAAAATACGACCGAACCTATTATTTGCAGGTGAAGTGTGTGGAAAAGCGGAAAAGGCACTTGAATTTTATGCATCCGTTTTTAGAAATTCAGACATAGGAAGGATCAGTCGTTACGAAAGGGATGAGGCCACAGATCATAGAGCAATGATTAATTATGCAGAAGCTAATCTCGATGGATCACAAATTTTGTTGATGGATCATGCCATGGGTGGTGATGATACCTTCAATGAAGCGTTTTCCATGGTTATACTATGTGAAAATCAAGAAGAGATAGATTATTACTGGGAGAAGCTATCCTTTGTTCCAGAAGCAGAGGAGTGTGGATGGCTAAAAGATCAGTTTGGCATCTCATGGCAGGTAGTTCCCAAAGTTATGATTGATGCAATGGAAAATGGAACCGAGGACCAAATTAAGAGGTTAATAAATGCCTTCTTGAAGATGAAGAAGTTTGATATACTGACTTTAGAAAAGGCGATTATTGGATAGCCACTGATTCAAAAGTTTATTATCCATGGAACGAAGTGAAAGGTGGGTGAAGGTTATGGGTAAAACTATTTTAGGAGTAACTATTTCCTTGGATGGCTTTGCAGAGGATATTAATCGTAGTGTAAACGCTTTATATACAGACCTGGAATCGTTAAAAGAAACGGAGTATATGAATGAGTCAATTATGTCGACAGGAGCGGTTGTAATGTCAAAAAAGGAATTTGAAATGGCTGATGATCCTGATTTGTATGCAGATCATTATGAATATCAGGTTCCTATATTTATCTTTACAGATAAAATACCTGAAAAGCATCCAAAGGAAACGGATAAGATATCCTTTACTTTTGTCACTGATGGAGTTGAAAGTGCAATCATACAAGCAAAAACAGCCGCCGGGGATAAAGATGTTAACATAATAGGAAGTGCAGAAACAACGCAACTTTGCTTAAGAACTAATTTGGTGGATGAACTGCAGGTTGATATGATACCTTTATTTTTACATAAGGGTTTTAGACCCTTCGAGGCGATAGCAGATTTTGATATTAAGTTAGAAAGAGCTCTTGTGGATGAACTTCCCTCAGGGAGAACCCATATAAGATATACAATTATTAGATAAAGGTGTAGATTTTATTAGTGAGGTTACAAGGAATGATCAGTCGTTATTACAGGAGGTGCATGATATAAAATAGCAATTATTGGTGCATCCGGTATGGCAGGCTCAGCTCTATATAACGAAGGCAGGCTGCCCTGAAAAACACTTGCAGAAGGAGTCCGTAAAAGTAAGAATTATTAAAAAACCGGCTCTATGAAATCTTAAGCTGTCAACATACAGTAAGGATTTCATAGAGCCAATTATCTTTGATCGTACTTATTCGAGTGTTCCTACTACGGGTAAATCGTCTAATACCTTAGCACCATGGGGGGAATCGCCTAATTGACTAGTTAGATCTTCACCTGCAGTAAGACCGTTTTTATGTTCACCATTCTTCCATGCAGCAACATCAGTAACATCGTATACGATACCATCAATTGCTACATATGCAGGATTTCCGTCCTGACCGTTATATGTTTTTAATTCCTCGAGCGTAAATATCTGAGTGCCGGGACTACTGGTTTCATTTTCGGAGGTAGCATTTGTACTATCATTTTCTTCTTTGGAACAGCTTACCATGAATACGGATGAAAGTACAATAAAACAAATTATGATTAATTTTAATCGTTTCATTTTATCACTCCTTTCAATTAATGGTTTTATTATATTATTATTATAAACAAAAGTCAATAATGATAATCATTATTAATTAAACTTGAAATACGGGAATTAATATTGTACAATTAATACATCCATAATACAATAATATACAGAATAGGGATAATATTACATTTGAGTCACGAAGAGATGATATCAAAACAAAACCTTATATGTGAGGAGCGTGTAAAACAATGAAAAAGCTGTTTGATGAAACTCATGAGTATAGTAATTCTGATTATCGCAGGACCTTATGGTATATATCCGATGAGTCGGAGAGTGTAATTGACTCTATTTTTGGTTCTTCGGATGAAAATGAAGGAATGATTATTCCGGTTGATTTTAGTGCTATGATTGGTGAAATAGGCGAAATTATTAAGAACGATTTAAATAATGGAACAGGACAAAAGCTTACAGAAACTCATTGGGTATTTTATAGCACTCAAGTTAACTATGATGCAATAGGTGATAAAGTAAGGTTTTCTATATATATAAGACATAAGGATGGAAAGTATGAATGTAATATTAATATGTCTGATTTTGCGTTTGCGGCTTCCTTTGACGAGGTTATAAAAATTAAGAATTTAATAGAGCAGTACCTAAATAGGGATTAGAGATAATAAAAGCTTGCATAACCTGTTCTGGGAAGGAATACATCTGGTAATATGGGAGGAACAAAGGATAATTTCATTGAAATTGTAATTGAAAGGAACTGTTGTTAAAATCATTTAAATGCAAGGAGGAAACAATATGATGGATATTGGAAAGCTGTTTGGGTTGCTAATCATTTTATTCTATATTCTTGCGGTCCT
Source organism: Bacillota bacterium (assembly GCA_023428655.1). GTDB lineage: Bacteria > Bacillota > Clostridia > Lachnospirales > Lachnospiraceae > Mobilitalea. The sequence continues at coordinate 8,115 of JAEYXC010000261.1, forward strand.
TAATTTCTGCTTTAAATTTTTAAATCGTAATTATCGAGATACACTGAAAAAGAAGGAAGGCTTTTATAAAATCTATATGAAGCTTTTAAAGTTTTTTGTAAAGGCTCATAAGTATTTTGGCGGAGCTGCGGTATTAATGATATTAGCTCATTTCTATTTGCAGTTTAGCCGCTTTGGAATAAGCGTATCAGGCAGTATTGCTGCAGGAGTTATGTTGTTGCAGGTTGGATTGGGAGTATATGGCCAGGTCCAAAAGAAGAGAGGCAAGGTATGGTTAATGCTTCATAGAGGAATTGCGGTATTACTTCTTGTTACAATACTGATACATGTCCTATAACTAATAGGTTCTGCATAGCTAGGTGCCTTACCCTGAATACGCTGTTTGGGTTAAGAAGGATTGAGTATATGGGGATTAGGCACTTAGTGAGGTGGAACAGGAAGTGTGATAGAAGAGCCTAAGACTGGTAAGTTCCTCGAATGTAATTAATTCGAATAAAAGATTTGCCTTATATAATCTGCTGTGTTATCATACTATTATCAATTAAATAGGTACTTCTTATTAAGAGTTATGGTAGAGAGTTAGCTCAATGACCATACACCAACCTGCCGAAAGGGTAAGGTGGTAATGCTAACATCGATGAGGGGAGTGTCGCTCCTTTAGGGGCGTTTTTTATTACCTCTGTTTCGACATGCAGAATGGAAGTACTAAAAAATGGCCATGAAAGGAGCTTTATTATGGGTAAGAAAATTAATGTGATTAACAGGAAAGACGAAACACCATTTGGGTATGATGCAACGGAGGATGGAGAAAGAGTGTGGTATTTTATTCAAGGGGATTTGTTCGGTGATGGCAGGCACCTTGTCATCTGGAATCCACATCAAAGGCTACAAAGCTATAAATCCTTCAAAGAAGCCTTAATATATCTTGCAACAGCAGTGAAGACTCCGATATTTCCGGTCACCAAATTCACTATTGTAAGAAGCTTTGGGGAGTTTGATCTAAAAAATATTGAAATAATCCATTCGAAGCAAGAAGAGGAGTATTATAGTTTAGATTAAGTAGTTTACTACAGAGGACTATTGTTTGATACTCGCTTTGAAATAAACCTCAGTTGATCAAGATGAAGGAGTACGAATTTATCTCTGATTGGTGGACCCATTTAGAAGTGACACTACGGGATTTACCAGGAATATGATCTATAATAGCGAATGAGCCGGCCGCGATGCTGGAGGGAATCATTTATAGCGGGTTATTTACTTCAAAATTTCGAAATTGTATTAACCAATCTTATGTGTTAAAATAAGTGATATAAATAAGATTTTAGGAGGAACCGAAACTATGACAGCCTCAATGCGTTTAAGATAAGCTGGCAATAAAAAAGCAGAATCTATCCATGATGATAGGCTTTTTTGTTGTACTTATTTATACGATATTGAGCATTCATTCGTTACGGTAAGCGATCGATTCTTTATCGATACCTTTTTCTTGACAGGAGAAGGTTCGCAAAGCGTGCTTTCCCTTGTCCTACGATGTTTTATTGTTGAATGTTATTATATTGTATATATGCAGACAAAAGCCACATTGTGGTTTAGGCCTGCATTTTTTATTGCCTGGAATTCCGTTTGATTTAGAAATTCAAGAAAATAAATAAGATGCAGGAGAAAATATATATGGATAAATATAATAATTGGAAATTGAAATTTTTTACAATATGGGCAGGACAGGCAATATCTTTAATCACAAGTGCGATCCTTCAAATGGCGATCATTTTTTACCTTACGGAGAAAACTGGCTCTGCGATGGTCTTGTCCATGGCGTCACTCATCGGCTTTTTACCCTATGCGATCCTTGGGCCGGCCATTGGCGTACTTGTGGATCGTTATGATAGGAAGAAGATCATGATCTGTGCGGATTTAAGTATCGCAGCAGCAGGAGCCGTACTAGCGATTGTTGCATTATATATGGATTTGCCTGTATGGTTGGTTATGGTAGTGTTGTTTATCCGAAGCATCGGAACAGCGTTTCACTCCCCGGCCTTAAATGCAGCTACCCCTCTTTTGGTCCCTGCAGAACAGCTGACGAAATGTGCAGGCTATAGTCAATCGGTGCAGTCTGTTAGCTATATTGTTAGTCCGGCGGTTGCGGCATTACTATACTCCCTTTGGGAACTAAATGCGATTATAGCCATCGATGTATTCGGGGCTGTGATTGCATCGATTACAGTAGCAATGGTAAGTATCCCTAAGTTAAACGATCAGGTGCAAGGCTTAAAAACAAACTTCTTAAAAGAAATGAAAGAAGGTATTGTGATACTGAAACAAAACAAAGGACTATTTGCTCTGTTACTCCTAGGAACACTATATACCTTTGCTTATATGCCGATTAATGCACTATTTCCTTTAATCAACATGAATTACTTTAATGGAACACCCGTGCATATTTCAATTACCGAAATATCTTTTGCCTCGGGTATGCTCGCAGGAGGCTTGGTGCTGGGGATACTGGGAAGCTGTAAAAAGCGCATATTGCTAATAGCGGGTTCATTTTTTATAATGGGGGCCAGTCTGGTCATCACGGGCTTACTTCCACCAAGCGGATTTGTAATATTTGTAGTCTGCTGTGCTATTATGGGGCTTTCGGTGCCATTTTACAGCGGGGTGCAAACGGCTTTATTTCAGGAAAAAATACAGCCTGAATATTTGGGGCGTGTATTTTCCTTGATTGGGAGTATCATGTCCTTGGCTATGCCAATTGGGTTGATCCTTTCCGGGTTCTTTGCGGATCGAATCGGTATCAATCTCTGGTTTTTACTATCAGGAATGGTAATTATCGGTATTGCGATCGTATGCTTAATCATGAAGGAGGTTAGGAGGTTGGATTCATAATATTTATAGGTGGAAGGACGAAATAATTGATTAACCAATTGATGAATGATACCCACGGTTAATAGGCATAAATAGAATATTATTCTAGTTTTATACATTAGAATCTTTGAATAAAAGATGATATACTAAATCAATAATATGATAACAAAGGAGATATAATAAAATGGCAAAGAACAGAGTAATATGCTCAAAAAACAATGTTGATTATATCACAATCAGAAAGGCCATGATTGCTGGTGCAAGAACAGTGGATGAATTAGCCAAAATGACAGATGTATTTACGGAATGCGAAGGGTGTAAAAGTGAAATCGAGCCTATTCTTTCTTCTGTTTGCGGCTGTAAGAAGGTGTCTCTGGAAGCAGTAGTAAATGCAGTAAAAAATGGCGCTGACACAGTGGAAAAGGTTGGAGAAGTCACTGGTGCGGGAACCGGTGTTGATGAAGAGACCGGCGAACCATGCGGTAGATGTAAGGGCCTAATCCAAAATATTATTGATTTAGGGAGATAAGAAAATTGTAAATAATTAGACGTTGACAGATTGCTGTTCATCCATTACAATGAACAAACAAGTTCATAAATGATATATACCTGTATAGGGAGTAGTTTAAATGCATCACTCAACAGTCGCGGTTTAGTAACCTGGGTATGCATGCCATCATTATGGTTACAAGACTTTTCAGTTATCTATTTCAAATGTTTTGAAAT
>JAEYXC010000267.1 GCA_023428655.1 Bacillota bacterium
CTCCCTCTCTCGCCTTATAAATTCTACTAATATTGAGCTGAAGTGCATCCTGGAAGCTGGTTACTCTTGCATCAATATGTACGAAGTCCATTGCCTCATACTGCTCTATCTCATTGCTGAAGTCCCAGATCTTGGCATCGATGGTGCCGGTCTTATCCTGAAGAATCAGGGAGACATAGCTCTTACCACTCTTACCGGTCAAGGTCTGCTTGGACTTGCATAGGTATATCTCATTTTTAATAAAATCACTTTCTCTTAACTCCTGAATAAATCTCATTCTACTTTACCTTTCTAATGTTAACCTGTTTGACCTACCAGCACTCCTGTTTCAATATGACATAGGAACTGCTCTGAATTCCTACTGCAACTCTTCAGGCTTTATAATTTCATTCCTAAAGAAATCAATGGGAGGGATAGCACCGGCTCAAACTGCTGGGTGTCATATATTTCAATATGCTACACCTATCTAATTATACCCTACCCCTGAGGATATATAAAGCATTAATTCAAAAATGTCCTTTATTGGCTTAAATCCACCATAAAACACAGAAATCCTTACTCATTGTATCCTATAATATGCCCACCTTTAATCCATTATGATGCAGGGAGGCTTGATGCTTTATGAAGCATATATTCTTAATCATAGAGTACCGTTTCCCAGAATGAAAGAGGCAGTATCAACACAATAGATATCGTAAAAAAAGAGTAACGGCGTCCCTCACAGATAATCTCACCTTACGGAAATAGATTATCTGGTAAAGGATGCCTGTTACTCTTTATCATTCACTTATTCGAGATATTAATAAAACCCATCCTTCTTACTTCTCTTTTGCTGTGATTGTTACCTTAATATCCATCTCACGGCTGGTAGATCCCGTTGTCCGTAGTATTTTAACCTGGACAACATCCTGAGGAACATAGGTGCAAATAAAGTTAAAGAAGTTATTGGTATTAATCACAGTATTATCATCAATCTGAAGTATAATATCACCATTTAGAATTCCAGCATTGAAGGCCGGCGAATCCTCAATTACCTCGTTAACATAGATGCCATTGGTAACATTATATTCCTGCTTCGCAGCCTCCGGCATATCCAGTGTCTTTACGCCAAAGTAATTGCGATCGATATTATTCGCCATATTTCCTAATATCAGCTTAAGCTTGCTAATCCCGATTGCGGTACTGAGCCCTTCATTTTGCTCACCCTTCAGCGTTCTGGTAATCAAGCCGATTACCTCACCCTTCATGTTAACAATGATGCCGTCACTGTTCGGATTATCTGTGATATCGGTATTAAATAGATCAAGCTTATTATCCGTCGTATATGCAAAGCTGTTTCTACTGGAAATCATACCAGCCTCCATAGAACCGGTGTGCCCATTGGGACTACCTAGGGCAAGAATAGGACTTCCAACCACTAAGGTATAGGATTCTCCCAGCTTTGCCACCTGTAAGCTACCCATATAGGTTGCAGGAATGCTCTCTAGCGGAACCGCTAGCATTGCCAGATTCAGATCCTTCTCATAATCCTGTACGAAAGCATCCACCGTAAAGTTGTCCGAAAATTGAATCTTTACTGCATCCGCATCTTCAACTCGATCATAGCTTACTAATATTAATAAATTCACATTATCATTATAAAAAATAAGGCCTGAGGTCTCCTGAACAAGCTCCACATTCGTCCCGAACCAGACATCCGTCTCGTCATTAATACTCACAACGGTTACGATGGATTTCCCTACCTCAAGAGAAACCTTACGTAGCTCATCATAGATGGAAGTGTAATCCTCAATGTCTGCTTCTATGGGTTTTTCGATGATGACCGTATCTGGCTTATCGTCAGTCAGGCTCCCCTCTTTCACATCCTCTTGCTCCGGTGCAGGGATCGGCTTCTCTTCCTTATTTACAATCTCTCCGGGTAGAACCGCCTGATCCGGATATTCCGTAGGGAATGCTGCTGGCTTCTTCGTTTCCTCTTCCTTATGTAAAAGCTCATAAAGCCTTGGTTCCGTTAAAACAAATGTAATGGCAGCTACAATGCCGAATATTACCGCAAGAAACAGTGTCATAAGAATCGGTAATATCCTCTTCTTAAATTTCTTACGTTTTTTCTCGATCACCTGTTCTTTAATAAACTCAAAATCTTTATTGTTATCAGACATCCTTCTTCTCCTTCGAGAGATAAATACTTTTAGGATTCCAGTAATACTTATGTCCCATTCTAACAGTGACATATGAACATGATATGAATTATTTGTAAACAAACACTTCTAAACTGTTACTCTAAGCCGTATCTACATGTGATCCTGCAATCTAATCCTCATAAATAGGAATAAATCTTACCCTTATCTACGACCCTGATATTCTAAGCATTTTATATTTTAGATATCATAGATATCATAGTATACTTAATTGGTAAAATCAAGAATTGACAAATAAATTACATCAATTAGTTGTTTTATTTTTTTACAACATAAGGTAAAATAGATATAGTATCTTCAAATATGATTAAATACTGCAATGTTGCAGTGTATGGAAAGGCTTGAGAAGTATTATGAACGAAAAAGCATTACGAACCCTGGAATACAATAAAATTATTGATAAATTATGCTCCCTGGCCGGTACCGGCTATGGCAGAGAGTTATGTGCTCATCTGCTGCCCCTATCCGATTTAGATACCATTCGGACCCTCCAGACTCAGACCACGGATGCCTTATCCCGGTTGCTTCGCAAGGGCAGTGTATCCTTTAGCGGGATCCATGATATCCGCCCTTCCATCATGCGCTTGAAGATTGGCTCCTCCCTTAGTGCCATCGAGCTGCTTCATATCAGCTCGGACCTGGATGCCACGCTACGACTGAAGGCTTATGGCGGTTATACCGGTAAGGATAGTGAGAATCTAGCGGAAGATTCGTTAACCGAATTCTTTGCAGGACTGGAGCCACTTACCCCTCTTAACAATGAGATTAAGCGTTGTATCATATCCGAGGAGGAGATTGCGGATGATGCCAGCCCTGCCCTAAAAAGTGTTCGCCGCGCTATGAAGAATGCCAATGACAAGATTCACAGTGAGCTTGGCTCCATTCTGAATTCCTCCAGAACCATGCTTCAGGAGAACATCATAACCATGCGTAACTGAAGGTACTGCCTTCCCATCCGTGCCGAATAAAAGAATCAGTTTCAGGGTATGATTCATGATCAATCCTCCACCGGCTCCACCCTCTTCGTCGAACCCATTGCCATCGTACGACTCAACAACGAGCTGAAGGAGCTGGCCATCAAGGAGCAAGAAGAGATAGAGAAGGTTCTGGCTGAGCTGAGTAACCAGGCAGCACAGTACAGTGAAAGCCTGGAATACAATTTTGTCACTATGTCCGAGCTGGATTTTATCTTTGCAAGAGCCTCCTTATCCAAACAAATGAAGGGCTCTGAGCCGAGCTTTAACAAAAATGGGCTTCTTCATATCAAAAAGGGTCGTCATCCTCTCATTGATCCAAAGAAGGTAGTACCCATTGATATTATGCTGGGTAAAGACTTTACGATGCTAATCATCACCGGTCCGAATACCGGAGGTAAGACCGTAACCCTTAAGACCGTGGGCCTTCTTACTCTGATGGGACAGGCCGGTCTCCATATTCCCGCCTTTGACGGGTCTGAATTAGCTGTTTTTGAGGAGGTATATGCTGACATTGGAGATGAACAGAGCATCGAGCAGAGCCTGTCCACCTTCTCCTCCCATATGACAAATATAGTGAAGATTCTAGAGAAGGCCGATGCCAATTCTCTTGTACTATTTGACGAGTTAGGGGCCGGTACCGATCCCACCGAAGGAGCAGCGCTGGCAATGTCCATTCTGTCCTCTCTTCATCGCAGAAGCATACGCGCTATGGCAACCACTCACTACAGTGAGCTTAAAATTTATGCTTTATCCACGGATGGGGTAACCAATGCCTGCTGTGAGTTCGATGTAGAGACCCTTCGCCCTACCTATCGATTATTGATCGGTATCCCCGGTAAAAGTAATGCCTTTGCCATCTCCTCCAAGCTTGGTCTTCCGGACTATATTATTGAAGATGCCAAGGAAAGAATCGGACACCAGGAGAAAAGCTTTGAGGATCTTATCAGTGATCTTGAAGCAAACCGAATCACCATTGAGAAGGAACAAAATGAAATCTCAAAATATAAACAGGAAATTGAGTTGTTGAAAAAGAGCCTGGCTAAAAAAACCGAGTCCCTGGAGGCCAGCCGCGAACGTCTCTTGAAGGAAGCAAAGGAGCAGGCAGCTGCAGTGCTTCAGGAGGCGAAGGAATTTGCCGATCAGAGTATCCGTCGCTATAACAAATGGCTTCAGGATGGCGGCGATATCAAAGACATGGAAAACGAACGGAATACCTTAAGAGAGCGTCTGAGCGAAAGCGAAACCAGCCTGATGAAGGAAAAGCCGAGGAATAAGAAAACTCCCTCTGTTAAGAGTATTAAAATAGGGGATTCGGTCAATGTGATCAGCTTGAATCTAAAGGGTACCGTTAGTACACTTCCCAATGCCAAGGGGG
>JAEYXC010000341.1 GCA_023428655.1 Bacillota bacterium
AATTAATTTGTTATCGGTCATCTGGTGTTCCCCCTATCATTTAAAAGCTTGGCGGTGTGGATACCCATAGAAGGGTTGCACCTGTTTTTTCGGAAGCGGTTATATAATGCTGTTTGTTGGCGGTAAAATAGAAGGATTCACCCTTCTTCACCTTATAATTGCGGTTGCCAATATGTAAGGTGATACTTCCATTCAAAATAAATCCGAACTCTTCACCCTCATGAGGGTTGTCGGGATAGGTGGAGCCTCCGATATCCAAGGTTAATAGGATGGGCTCCATGATGTTTTTTTGTGCATTCGGAATAATCCACTTCACTTCATTTTTTAGTTCAGCATCATATTTTTCAAAGTAATCCGATTTCTTGAAAACAACTTGTTCTGCGGAGGTTCCGCTGAAAAATTCTTCAAGATTGGTACCCAGACACTGCAATATATCCACTAAGGTGGCAATCGAGGGAGAGGTCAAATCTCGTTCCAGCTGAGAAATGAAGCCCTTTGAGAGCTCTGCCCTGTCAGCCAGCTCTTCCTGTGTAAGACTTTTTTGAATTCGTAATTCTTTGATCTTAGACCCGATATTCATGAGGTGTTTCCTTTCACATTCTTACTGAGAATAAACTAAAAGTTTAGTTACGCTAAACAGCAACAATATAAATTATACTAGTATTATCTGTCTTGTCAACAACTTTTATAAAAAATCCCGGTATAATTATTACTGAAAAATTTTTGGGGTATCGATTGAAAAAAATAGGAATTTTAAGGAAGATAAATGAAATTTTAATTTTCTCAAAAACTGGATTGATCTGTATAAAAATACGTATATTATTAGGACAAATATCGCTAGGGGAGAGTAGTCAGAAAAAGCATGGAGCGGGTTTATAATCACCGGCTCCATGCTTTTGTCTACTTCTGATAAAATGCTTTTATTCGATCCATTCTGGAGGACATTCCTAAGAATAATTGATCCACCAATGTAATCGCTACCATGGCTTCCACGACCACGACGGCACGAGGTACAATGATTGGATCATGGCGGCCCCCAATCTCAATTGCAATATTCTCCTTATTCTGATTAATGGTATTCTGTGGACGACCAATGGAGGGGGTGGGCTTTATGGCAGCTCGAAGGATTAGCTCGGAGCCGTCGCTAATTCCACCCAGGATCCCACCGGCATGATTACTGGCCTTCACTACCTTTTTATTTTCATCATAAAAAAAGGAGTCATTGTTCTCGGCACCGGTTACCGAAGCACTATGGAAGCCATCGCCAATCTCTACGCCTTTAACCGCACCGATCGACATTACTGCTTTAGCTAAAGAAGCATCCAATTTATCAAATACCGGTTCACCGATACCGGCGGGCATTCCGGTTACGATACATTCAATGATACCACCAACGGAATTATGTTCCTTCATTTGTTCCACAAGATATTCTTCCGCCCGAAGAGAAGCCTCAGGATCCGGCATGAATAAAGGACTATGGCATACCTTGCTGATATCGGATTTCTCTAGATCGATGGATATAGGTCCGATTGCTTTAGAGTAAGCTTTCACTTCAATGCCAAGTTCCCTTAAGAGAGCACATGCAACTGCACCACCGGCTACCCTTCCGATGGTCTCTCTGCCGGAGGTACGTCCTCCCCCTCGGTAATCTCGAAAGCCGTATTTTTGATCAAAGGTATAATCGGCATGTCCTGGTCGGCAATAGGAAGCAATTTGTGAGTAATCACCGGAGCGTTGATTCTCATTATAGACAATAAGTGAGAGAGGAGTACCGGTGGTACGTCCTTCGAAAACACCGGATAGTATGGAAACCTTGTCCTCTTCCTTTCGGGGAGTTGCGTATTTTGTTTGTCCCGGTTTTCTTCGGTTTAGATAGGCTTGAATATATGCTTCATCCAAAAAAAGACCGGCAGGACAGCCATCGACAACAACACCGATGCCGCTCCCGTGGGATTCACCCCAGGTAGTGATAGAAAAAATTGTTCCGTATACTGATCCAGACATATGAACCTCCATCCACAAAAATTTATCAATAGTATATAGGAAAGTGGTAGGAGATTCAATCATTTTAAGGACCTTTGTGTAAAATAGTCATATATTAAAATGACAATATAAATTGAGGCAGTGCATGAACGGAAAATATTATCCTTCCGGAAAACCCTCCGGTTTTCAATATGATAAACCAATGACTCCCTATAAGGAGAACAACAACCTTCCCCCTTCCCTAAAGAGCAGTGAAATGGAGGATGATCTGATAATCGAGGACAACACGGTTTATGAAATTGACAGAGAATGTTTTGAACGCTTAAAAAAACAAAGAAAGAAAAGATAAAAAAACAAGAAGGCCGCGAATATCGGCCTTCTTGTTTCTTCAGAATTAGAAGTTTAGATCTGCGAGAGCATTAGCTTTTTAGAAAAAGCCACCGCCACCACAGCAGCAGCAGAGGATAAGGATGATCCAAATAATACTACCACAGCCATCATTACCACAACCACTTCCACAACCGCCTCCTAAGAAACCATTGTTGCCACCACAGCAGCATAATAAAAGGATGATAATAAGACACATATTATTGTCTCCAAATCCACATCCGCCTCTTCCGCCGTCGCAACCTGTTGCTGCTAAATCACTCATTGATTGTTCCTCCTAATAATAATTACAATGTATCATATGTAGCAGTGCTTGACTGATTTCCTACTTTTAGAAGAAATTATAGTAATTTTTGTAGATTTTACGACAAATATACTCAGAAATATTTACATTTGGGATGTGCTCTGGTCCATATGGGCCTGGTGAAAGGAGGGATAGATGGGAAATGTTGCCATAGCTACACAAAGCACAGAAATAATAAGGTAAAATATACTTATCACAGTAAAATAATATGTTTTAGTCTCCCGCGAAATTACGGAGGTAGTTGGATAAGCCTCAGTGATCTGGGATAGGCTAAATAGGAAAGGAGAGTAACTATGGAAGGTTCAAAGAGTTATAAATTGAAAAATATCGAGGCCTCAAAAATTCTTAAATTGGAGGATGAGATTAACTATCAAAAGGGACAGGTTGTTAGTAAGACATTGGTTCAGAACAAAAATGTGAGTATCACCTTATTTTCCTTTGATAAAGGGGAGGAAATCAGTGCTCATTCCTCGGAGGGGGATGCTATCGTCACCGTTCTGGATGGAACAGGAAGATTTACAATAGGAGAAGAAGAGTTCTTACTTAATAAGGGAGAGACCGTGATTATGCCTAATCAGGTATCCCATGCAGTGTATGGAGAGGAGCAATTTAAGATGCTTCTAACTGTGGTTTTTTAAGAGACTATCTTTTGACTCCAAAAAACTCCCGCTTTATTAACCGTCCCATGGGTCGATAATGCGTATATTGACTAAGCTTGCCGAATAGGATAATACAAAAACGATGGAGCGATTGAATGGTCAAAAAGCAAAAAGTCCAGATCATTGTTTATGGTTCGGAATTCGAAAAGCGCCTTCAGAGCATAGAGAGTTTGGGCTATGTGAAATATAGACTACCGATGATCGGTGCCTGTGTGATGGAGGTTGAGGTTGATCGGCTGGAGGATATTAAGTCGATGAAAGGATTAATCAGCTATGAGTTAGATACCCATATTACAGCGCAGATGAACCGGGTCAGTGATATCATAGAAAGTAGATGGGCTCATGAGCATGGATATTATGGTAAAGGGATCGGGGTTGCGGTTGTGGACACAGGAATTGCCTTACATAAGGATTTCATTGAGGGTGGCAACCGAGTGATTGCATTTGCGGATTTTATTAATCATAAAAATGAGCCCTACGATGATAATGGTCACGGTACCCATGTCGCGGGGATCATCGGCGGTAACGGATTTTCCTCCAAAGGTAAGTATAAAGGAATTGCTCCGGAGTGTAACTTCATTGGAGTAAAGGTGCTGGATAAGAGGGGAGATGGCAATATCTCCGACGTATTGGCAGGGCTCCAATGGATCATTAACAATAGAAGAAGATACAATATCAGAATTGTCAATATATCCGTCGGAACTGCCTCCAAGGAGAGCTTGGATGAGAATTCTCTTCTGGTACAGGGAGTGAATGCGGTATGGGACAGTGGTATTGTAGTGGTAGTAGCTGCCGGTAATAATGGACCCGGACCAATGTCCATCTCAACGCCGGGAATAAGCCGTAAGGTGATTACAGTCGGCTCTTCCGATGATAATGTTGCTGTGGAGGTGTTTGGAAGTGGCCGAACCAAGGACTATTCCGGTCGCGGCCCTACCCCCTTCTGTATCAAAAAGCCGGATATCGTAGCCCCGGGCTCTAATATAATTTCCTGCAATATCAGTCGCTATCCAGCTAGAACGAAAAACGGAGAAAAAAGACACTCCTATACGGATATACCGATGATGTATACCATAAAAAGCGGAACCTCCATGGCCACGCCGGTGGTGGCCGGAGCAATCGCATTATTACTTGGAGCTCATCCGGAATTAACCAATCGTGAGGTTAAGCTGAGGTTACGAGGCTGCGCAACTAATCTGGGTCAGCATTGGGAAAAGCAGGGCTGGGGTTTGTTAAATGTACGTAAGCTGTTGGAGCAATAAATTGCTAAAAATCAATAATTATTAAAATGGTAGGCTGTTACGTAATGGTTGTCATGAAACTATTATATAACAGCCTCCATTTAGTAAGAGAAGCTACCGTTTGAAATCATAGTATAAAAAGCCGGAATATATGTTGCGCAAAGGGTTGCGCAATATATTGATTAATTTCTGATGTTGTGTTGTGAAAATTGCACAATAAATAATTGAAAATACTGAGTAATATGTGAATTGACAATAATAAATGATATGATATGCTTTACATATGAACAACCGATTGCGTAAAGGAAAAGATGAATTTCATGAGAGAAATAAACAAACAAAATACAATAAAGAATATAACGATTGGTGATATTGCCGAGGAGTTGGGCTATTCGAAAACTACAATCAGCAGAGCGATATCAGGGAAGGGTAGAATTGGGGCAGAGACCAAGCAAAAGGTACAGGATTACATTAGAGAGCATAATTATAAGCCGAATGTAATTGCTAAGGGTCTGGCTCAATCAAAAACCTATAATATCGGAGTTATTCTACCAGCAGATGCGAACTTGATTGAAATACCTTTTTTTCAAAGCTGCTTAATGGGTATCTGCGAAGTGGCCGCTGGCTTGGATTATGATGTTGTTGTAACTACGGTGACGGAAGATGATATTACCTTACTGAAGCGTCTGATTGATAATCAAAAGGTGGATGGAATCGTTTTAACCAGATCATTGGTCAACGATTTACCGGTTCGGTATCTGAAGGATGCCGGAATGCCTGTTGTTCTGATCGGCTCTAATGAAGATGACAGTATCATACAGATTGACAGTAATCATATCGCAGGCTGTTGTGAACTTACCACCATCCTTTTACGATCAGGTAGTGAACGTATGGCTCTGCTTGCAGGGAATCAAAATCATATCGTTAATCGTAATCGCTTGGAGGGTTTTGTTAAGGCTCACCGGGATCTGAATAGGATTGTAGATGACAGTTTGATTTTCCGGGGTATGACGAATAACATTATGATCCAGAAAGCAGTTGGCCAAATCGTTGAACGTGGCGCAGATTGCATCGTTTGTTCGGATGACTTTATCTGTTCGAGAGTCCTTGCTGGGCTGGAGGAAATGAATTGCCCGGTTCCTCAGAAGATAAAAGTGGCATCCTTTTACAACAGTGTACAACTGGAAACACATAACCCACCGATAACAGCACTTTCGATTGACGTAAAGGAGCTTGGAATTACAGCTGGTAGACATTTGATCCAAATGATAGCAGGAGAGACCGTGGATCACAAGTCGTTGATTAATTATGAGATTATTCTGAAAAGATCAACGAATTAAAGCTTATCAAAGGAAGAGAAGCAAGTCTTTTACAAGGATACCTTAGTTCGATTAATTTTATTAAGGAGGAGAAGGGAATGAAAAAAAGATTTTTGGCAATTTTGATTACAATATTCTTTGTCGGCAGTCTGTTAACAGCATGCGCAAAGGAGGAAAAGCCGGCTGATACCAATGATACTATTCAACCAACGGAGGCACCAGCCCAAGAGGCTACCAAGGCTCCGGAGCAATCATCGGAACCTGTGACCTTGACTGTTTGGGAATCCAATAGTGGTCCTGATGAATTCATCAAGCAAGCAGGCGCTGCATTTACAGCAAAATATCCGAATATTACCATTGAATATGTTAACGTAGAATTGGGTGATTCTACCTCCCAAATCGCTTTAGACGGCCCGGCAGGTGTAGGTCCCGACTTATTTGCCGCGCCTCATGATAAACTGGGTGAATTGGTATCCGGTGGGCATGTGCTTGCAACCACCAATGCAGACACAATAAAGGCGCAGGTATTAGGTGCCTGCAGTACCGCGCTGACCTATGACGGAACCATGTATGGATATCCCATTTCCGCTGAAACCTATGCATTATTCTATAACAAAGCACTGATTGCAGAAGATAAAGTGCCGACCACTTGGGATGGTGTTGTTGAGTTTGCAAAGACCTTTAATGCAGCTAACAGTGGTAAGTATGGTTTTATGATGGATGTTGGTAATGGTTATTATTCCATTATTTTCACCACCAGTGACAATAATCGATTATTTGGACCCAACGGGAATAATACAACCAATACAAACATTAATTCGGAAGCCAGTATTAAGGGTATGGAATTCTTCCAAGGCTTAAGAAGTATTCTCGATGTCCCGGCAGCAGACCTTGCTACCGCTATAACCGATGCAGCATTCCAGAGTGGTAATGTAGCAATGTATATCACCGGTTTATGGAATGTCGCCAATTTTGAGTCCGCAGGAATTGATTTTGGAGTTGCACCCCTTCCGAGTCTTCCTGGAAATGATACCCCTGTTGCATCCTTCTCCGGTACGAGATCAATGTTCGTATCCGCTTATTCCGATAATCCGGAGGAAGCTGCTTTATTCGGGGAGTTTCTTTTAACCGAGGAGATGCAGAAGCTTCGTTTTGATATAACAGGTTCCTTACCGTCCATTAGTATTCAGGTTGACAGTCCTTATATCAGCGGCTTCTTAAAGCAATTAGATTATGCTTTCCCCATGCCCTCTATTCCTCAGATGGGTGCTTATTGGGATGCTATGAATGCAGCAAGTGCAAATATCTGGGATGGTGCAGATGTTAAGACTGAGCTGGATGCATGTAACTCCACGATTTTAGGTCAATAGGGAGCAGATTAATTTATTAAAACAAGGGCTATATTGGGGTGTTGTTATCAATTGCAACACCCCTTTTCCATAATATGATAGAGTATGAGCGTTTCGCTGATGTAGGCATCTGCTAACTCTTGGGTTGCAGAGGAGAAGACTAAGCCGTATAGACGGGACGATCATTGATTTAGAAGGATTGGTGAGAGATGGGTATACGACTAAAAGAGGATGGATCCTCGAAAAGAAAGCTTATGATTACCTCAATCCTGTTTATGGGATTGGGTCATTTGTTCTATTTGAAGCAATATCTAAAGGGCGCTATATACGCAGTTATTGAAATTATTATGTTGATCATGCTTCCTACCATTATCACAAAGCTCAATGGTTTCATTACCTTAGGATCTCCCAAGCCGGAGCTGCCGGTCAAGCTAAGGGATCATTCTATTTTTATGCTGATTGACGGAATTATGGTAATCGCGATCGTCGTCCTATTCCTTGTTATGTATTATATTTCTGTTCGTAGTGCGCTAAATGAGTATAAAGATTTTTGTATTGAGAAAAAACTGAAAGGAAATACCGGTTCTATGTCCGCTCTTTTAGGGAAAGCATTTCCTATCTTTGGGCTAGCGCCGACGGTTGGATTGATCGTATTTTTTGTTATTGTTCCGCTTCTCTTTGCAGCTAGTGTTGCCTTTACCAATTACTCAGCACCAAAGAACATACCTCCGAATAATACAGTCGACTGGGTGGGCTTTGAGAATTTTACTGCAATGTTCGGTGGTAATGCATCCTGGACCACTGCACTTGGAAGAGTTGCTCTATGGACCTTGGTCTGGGCAATCCTTGCTACCATTACCTGTTATTTCGGTGGCATGATTATGGCAGTTATACTGTTGGATAATAAATTGAAAATTGCTCCCATTTTCCGAGGAATTTTTATACTGCCCTATGCAGTACCCTCCGTTGTCAGTATGCTGGTGTGGCAGAATTTGTTGAATGGCTCCTTTGGCACTGTGAATCGTACCCTGATGCAATTAGGGATTATTGATAAGACGATACCCTGGCTTTCGGATCCCTGGCTGGCAAAGTTTACTGTAGTGATGATTAATCTTTGGGCCGGCTTCCCGTATTTTATGCTTTTGATAACCGGTACCATGACTGCTATCTCTGCAGATCTCTTTGAGGCGGCTAGGATTGACGGTGCTGGGCGTTTCCAGCTGTTTCGCAAGATTACCCTACCCCTGGTGCTATACCAGACAATGCCCTTGATTATTATGTCCTTTACTCATAATGTCAATAATTTCGGTGCAATCTTCTTCCTTACCGGAGGAGATCCAAGGGTTGCGGATTCCACCATAACCAGTGCCGGGGGAACAGATATTTTGGTTACCTGGATCTATAATCTAACCATTAATTTATCAAAGTATAATTACGCTTCCGTACTGGCAATCATGATATTTGTCATCCTGGCACCCTTCGCCATATTCCAGTTCAGAAGAACGAAATCTTATAAGGAGGGTGAGCTGTAAATGAGATTGATAAAAAAATTGAATCTTACGATCGTCATAATTTTTTTAACCATATTCTCACTGGGTGTTCTTTACCCGTTGGTCTACGTAGTGAGTGCAGCATTTTCTCCTGGTAATTCCATCGCATCATTAAATATTTTGCCCTTTGCCGACGGTTTTACCACAGAGCATTTCAGACACCTGTTTACGAATACGATGTACCTTATTTGGTTTAAGAATACGTTGATTATTGCAACCAGTACCTCGGCTCTTACGATTTTGGTGGCATCTCTTGGTGCATATGTATTTTCCAGGTTCCATTTTGCAGTGAAGAAGAGTATGATGCTTGCGATGCTGATTTTGCGGATATTTCCTTCCTTTGTGGGTATGATCGCGATTTATGTAATATTACTACGGATTGGGGGCTTGGATCAGCTGTGGGGTTTGGTGCTTGTATATCTGGCAGGGAATATCCCCTACAATACCTGGATGGTAAAGAGTTATTTGGATACGATTTCAAAGAGCCTGGATGAGTCGGCCCGCATCGACGGTGCGAATCATTTGACTATTTTCTGGAGGATTATTCTCCCGATAGCGAGACCGATTATTATATTTCTAGGTATATCCAGCTTTACCGCGCCGTGGATGGACTTTATCTTCCCCAAGATGGTGCTTCGTTCCGCGGATAAGCAGACTCTGGCGCTAGGTCTTTTTAGCTTTGTAACGGATAAAAAGAATGAATTTACGACATTTGCAGCCGGTTCTATATTGGTGGCGATTCCGTTTATCCTATTTTTTATCATATCACAAAAAACAATGGTCACCTCCTTTGGTGGCGCCGCGGTGAAAGAGTAAAAGGAGATTATGCAAATAATGATGACAGAATATGGTTATAACACGCATTATATGATAAAAGACAATAAGCCTTGGTTTCCAATCATGGGAGAGATGCATTATTCCAGGTATCCGAAGCAATATTGGAAGGAATCCTTATATAAGATGAAGGCCGGTGGTGTTGAGGTGGTATCCACCTATGCCATTTGGATACATCATGAGGAACTGGAAGGGGAGTATGACTTCTCGGATAATAAGGATCTAAGAAGCTTTGTAAATACTGTGAAGGAGTGTGGCTTGTATCTATTCCTTCGGCTGGGACCCTGGGTTCATGGAGAAGTCAGAAACGGTGGTTTTCCGGACTGGCTGCTGAAAAAGGGCTATGAGCTCAGGCACAATGATCCGGGATACCTAGAGGAAGTGAGAAAATATTATAGGGTACTTTTTGATCAGGTAAAGGGGATGCTGCATGAAGACGGTGGACCGATTATCGGGATTCAGATAGAAAATGAACTGGGTCATTGTGGTGGAGCATATGGTGAAGAAGGCGAGAAGCATATGCAGCTGCTAAAGCAAATAGCAGTAGAGGAAGGCTTTTATGTACCCTATTATACGGCTACCGGTTGGGGTGGAGCGGCTACGGGCGGACTACTTCCTGTCATGGGGGGCTATTGTGAGGCACCCTGGGATCAGAGGTTGACTGAGATCGAACCCAGCGGTAATTATATCTTTACTCATGAGAGAAATGATCACAATATCGGCAGTGATTATGGTCTGGGGGAAGGCGTAACCTTTGATTTTGAACAATTTCCTTATCTGACAGCTGAGCTTGGCGGTGGAATGCAGGTAACCCATCACCGTCGGCCGGTGGCACAGGCCGAGGATATCGGAGCGATGTCCCTCGTTAAGCTGGGAAGTGGTGTGAATCTCCTTGGGTATTATATGTATCATGGTGGCACCAATCCCATGGGTAAACGAACCACACTGCAGGAATCGAGAGCTACGGGCTATCCCAATGACCTGCCGGAATTAAATTATGATTTTAGGGCACCAATTCGGGAATTTGGACAGGTATCCGACACGCTAAAGGAGATTAAACTTTTTGCCATGTTCGCGAAGGATTTCGGCAGTGAGCTATGTACCATGCCTGCTTATATCCCAGAGGAGAATCCATTGCTTCCACAAAATCAGAAGGATCTTCGAAGCTCAGTACGTCATAACGGTGAAAATGGATATCTCTTTATTAATAATTATCAAAGGCGATATCCTATGGCAGAACATAGGGATATTGAACTATCCGTTGAACTGGAAAATGAGAGGATTACATATCCGAAGATGACGATCAGGGATAAAGATTATTTCTTCCTACCCTTTAATATGAGGGTGGGGAATGCCATTTTGAAAACAGCAATGGTTACTCCTTTATGCATACTAAACAATGAGGATAAAGCCTATATTTTTTATGGTGACTGTAAGCCACAGTTTGTACTGGAAGGTGATTTGGGAAAGAACAAGGTGATTGCCATCAGTAGAAAGGAAGCAAGAGATGCCTGGAAGGTAGTTCTTGACCGGGAGTATCTCATCATCAGTGAGCAGGTAGTGTTACAGACCGAGAGGGGGGTAGAGCTGATCGGAAGGTCTCCCTTTGGTATCAAGGTATATCCTGAGCTTACCAAGACTCCGGAGGGATGGGCGAAGTTGGGTAAGGAAGAGGCTTTTACGGTCTATCAAAAGGAACAAAGACAAACACAGATTAATGTAACGGTTATGCTGAAGTCACAGTCCAAGGAGAAGAAGGAGTATTCGGTGTGTCTTGATTTGTCAAAGGAGCTGCAAGATCAGGTTGATCAGTCTTTAATGATCAGTGATTATTTTGTCCGTATCCAATATGAAGGAGACCGTGCAAAAGCTTATATCAATGGGGAATATATAACGGATCATTACTATACCGGAAGGACCTGGGAGATCGGGTTAAAACGCTTTTCCTTCGCGAAGGAGCTGATATTGGAGATTTATCCTTTGAAGGAGGATGCTCCCGTTTATCTGGAGACGTGGCCAAATATGAAGAATGGAGTAGCCTGTGAATTAGTCCAAGTGACTGCAGAGCTGGAATACCATACAATTTTATAAGAAATGGCTAGAAGCCGTATGCGACCGGGTGACTTATTGTAAGCTTCGATGTAATAAGCATCCGGTTGCTTACGGCTTTTCTTATAGGTGGTTAGGCTGAAAGAAAGGGTGATTGGTGGAGGTATGAGAAGGAAGATTAATTTTTATATCGGTTTGGGAGTAATCCTTATCCTATTTATACTTGGTATATATTTATTATACCAATCCTTTCGAAAGGAGGTCTCCATGGAGGTTGCGGCCGAAGATAAAGGGCTTTTTGTAGAGAAGGTGGAAGGACTACGTTCGGATTTCATTATGGGCGTGGATGTATCCAGTGTGATTTCTTTAGAGAAGAGTGGAGTTGTTTTCTACAATGAGAAAGGGAAGAAGCAGGATATTTTCAAAACTCTGTCAGGGGCAGGAATCAACTATGTTCGGGTAAGGATTTGGAATAATCCCTACGATGAAAATGGTAATGGCTATGGTGGTGGTAATAATGATTTAGCTACGGCTGTGGCAATCGGAAAGCGCGCAACCAAGTATGGTATGAGGGTATTGGTGGATTTTCACTACTCCGACTTTTGGGCAGATCCTGCCAAGCAGCAGGCACCAAAAGAGTGGCAGGAGCTAGAGCTTGATGAGAAGGGAAGGGCTCTTTATGACTATACAAAGAAATGCCTGAATACGCTGATAGAGGAAAAGATTGATGTTGGAATGGTTCAGATCGGAAATGAAACTACCGGGAATTTTTGTGGAGAGAATAACTGGAAGAACATTACCGCCTTATTTAAGGAAGGAAGCAAGGCAATCCGAGAAGTTAGTCAGGCAACCGGAAAGGAGATTATGATAGCAGTCCATTTTACGAATCCGGAGAAGGCTGAAAATTATGAGCGATATGCGATGATACTACAAAATTATGAAGTGGATTATGATATCTTTGCCAGCTCCTACTATTCCTATTGGCATGGAAGCCTGGATAATCTGTCTTCGATTCTTTCAAAGATTGCAACGGATTTTCAGAAGAAGGTGATGGTAGCAGAGACCGCATATGCTTATACCTATGAGAATGGAGACGGTTTTGGTAATACCATATCAGAGGAGACGGTCATAACGAAAAATTATCCGATAACGGTACAAGGGCAGGCGAATGCGGTACGTGATGTGATAGGGGCAGTCGCAAGGATTGGAGAAGCAGGGCTTGGAGTATTCTATTGGGAGCCGGCATGGCTTCCGGTACCCGGTAATTCAATGGAAGAGCGTCAGGCTCTATGGGAGAAGTATGGTTCCGGGTGGGCAACCAGCTATGTCGCAGAATATGATCCTAAGGATGCCGGGCAATATTATGGAGGAACCTCCTGGGATAATCAGGCGATGTTTGATTTTGACGGGCATCCACTTAGCTCGCTTTATGTCTTTCAATTAGTGAAAGGTGGGTCCATTACGGAAGTAAAAGTGGATTCTATTGATGAGATAGTGTATCGGGTGAGAAAAGGGGATAAGCTAGAGCTTCCGAACACGGTAACAGCGATCTTTAATAACGGCTCTAAGCAAGAGCTTCCGGTCGAGTGGAACAGTACAGAGACCGCTTCCATAAATAATCAGGTGATCGGAGAGTATCCGGTGAAGGGTAATGTAGTATATGAGAATACCTTGTATGCTGCGAGCTGTAGGGTATTGATTGTGGAGCGCAATTATATTGATAATTACAGCTTTGAAGAGGATGATATGTCCATGTGGAGAATTGAAAATAGGAATGATTCAACGACGGAGCTAGGGGTTCAGGATAAGGTATCGGATGCTAAGACAGGAAGTAAGTCATTCCATTTTTATTCTACGAACAAGGTGGATTTTACAATTGAGCAGGAGATTACCGGTCTGGAACCTGGAAGCTATCATTTCAGTATCTTTCTGCAGGGTGGCGATGTGAGTAATCCAACAATGAGAATTTATGCCATTTCTGATGGTGTTACATATCAGACAGAAGCTACAGTGGATGGCTGGGCAAATTGGCAAAATCCGAGGATTGAGAACATCAAAACGGAAAGCGGAACGGTTATCATCGGTGCGGCCATTCAATGTGATTCTAAGGGCTGGGGTACCCTGGATGACTTTTACCTGTCTTCGGTGGAATAAAAAGTAGCTTGTAGAATGCAGGAAAATAAAGGTATGTTTCTGGTAAAATGGGGTACTTTTTGCAAAGCTAAGTGTTCTTTCAAAGCAACCTTGATACTTGAAAACGTTGATTGAGAAAAGAATTAACTCAATCAACGTTTTCTATTAACATCATTATAGGAAAAGTCTCAGTGTTTTGGAGAAATGGTTATTAGAAATATCCTCGATTTTTTCTCTTGCATCAGCTTTCGAATCCACAATGTTTATTTCTTATAATTGGGGTCCATGTTTTTTATATAATTTAAGAAATCATATCGATTATTGTATTTGATAGTCTTTACAAGGATGGAGATGGTTTCAAGCAGGTAGATGATTACAAGAAAAATTACAAAATTCCCTGTAACAAATTCCCATACCCCCAGTGAGGAGATGTTAAAGTTTAGATGAAAGGCTTCGTTAATATGACTCGCGAAATTATGATTCCAGATATCAAATCTGGTAAATATAATTACGGTAAGTATCGTGCTGATTGTATTAATGATGAAAACAAAAATGGCATAGGGGATGGAGTACCTGCGGTCAATCAACTCCCAGATATTTTTGACGAGTCCAAGCCCCATGGTAATCAGAAATAGGGGTAGTACGACCCGTAAGGTATCCAGATTGAACACGGGTATTGATTGTAGGCCGCCATCAAAAAAATAAGCACCAAGGATTTGCGGTGTGGAGGTGAATATCACCATACCAATAATTGTGAAAATAATTCCTGCAATTGGTTCCCCAATGGGGATGGTTGCTTCCTTTACCGGTACCGGAGGAAGCTCCTTCACATCCCAAACCGGAATCAGCTCCTTTAAATTAACACCCTTCCACTCAAGAAACGCAAATAAAATCGTAATCGATGCGAAGGCCATACCGACACCGCTGATTAATTCTCCAATCCAGTTACCGATGTATTGATACCAGATATGGGGATAGGAGGTAATCAAATCAAAGACGGTGGCAATGCATAATCCAAAGAGGGTGGCTCCAATTACGATCTTTAATACAAATAAATAGAGTGGAAATAGCTCTGGACTGATGAGATATCTCGAAGTATCCCGGTATTTCTCCGCAAGCTCCGAGGGGTTACCTAACTCCTTCAATACCGCAAGAATATCCTCTTTCCCGGCAGTGGCACCTTTGACTCTGGCATCAAGCATATCGGAAATTAAAGTACGTAATTCGTTTTCAATATCTCCCTTACTCATTGGGTTCATATGCTTAGTCACTTGGTAAATATAGCGGTTAATCATATCCTCCACATAATCATATTCTTTATTTTTCATTCCTTAAA
>JAEYXC010000409.1 GCA_023428655.1 Bacillota bacterium
CTCTCTCCTTCCACCTTTGTCCTATGATTTGTTTCCTGTGACAGAGCCTTTTCCTTGTCCCTTTCTCCCTCTGTAATTTTGAAGAATAATTGCTCCAAATCCTCTCCTTTGCCTGCTATATCCTGTCTCGTTCTTCTAGCAGCTATTCGTCCGTTGATCATTATGTTCGTACTGTCCCAGAATTCCTCCACACTGTCCAGCATATGGGTACTGATCAGAATTGATGCCCCCTGATTTCGCAGCTCTATAAAAAGCTTCTTCAATTCCTTAATGGCATGGGGATCCAGACCCACCAATGGTTCATCAAACAGGATAACCTTGGGCTCAGGTAGGAGCCCGCAGCAAATGCTAACCTTCTGCTGCATCCCTTTGGACAATTCATTTCCAAGCTTTTTCTTCTTATCCTCCAGTTCAAAGCGGGTTAGCAGATCTTCTGCTCGCTCCTTCCAGTTCTGTAAGGAATAAGCTCTGGCAATGAATTCCATGTGCTCCCATACTGTGAGCATATCATAGAGGGCCGGTATTTCAGGAATATAGCCCAATTCTCGTTTTGCCTCTAGGGATTTATTTTCACTTCCGTTAATTAATATGCTTCCATCAAATTTTAAGAGCCCTGCGATACATTTGATAATGGTTGATTTACCGGCACCATTCGGGCCGAGAAGTATGGATATCTCCTGTGGATTGATATGAAAGCTAATCTGATCATTGGCGATCAGCTTCCCATATTTCTTTGTAACATTATTTACCTGCAACATAATGATACCCCCCTATAAACTTTTGTTCGGTTGAATTACGCTAAGCTTTCTATAGTATACCTTAAAACCATCTCTCTTGAAAGTATTTTCCATTTTTTTAATTAATTTATAATATACTTGAAAAAGCCCCATGAGTCCTTAATATACTTATATGACAAGTAGTTCGGGCCATTATGGGGCTTGTATTAATTATGATAATTAAGATATTTTTTAGCCAGGATGATATCTTCCTTCATCTTCGTAACCAACTCTTCTATGGAGTCGAATTTTAACTCCGGTCGCATATAGGATAATAGTTCAACCTCAATGGTCTTACCGTATAGATCCTCATCGAAATCAAAGAGAAAGGTCTCTACGCCGATATGTTCCTCTTCTCCAACCGTCGGCTTATAACCGATGTTTGTTACTCCGTCATGAAGGGTTCCGTCAATCCGTGTTTTTGATACATAAACACCGCAGGGAGGCAACAGCTTTAAGGACGGAGGAATCAGATTTGTAGTAGGCATTCCGATGGTTCTACCAATTCGTCTGCCATACATAACCTCTCCGCGAATGGTATAAGGACTGCCAAGCATAGCATTCGCAGCTTCTATCTCTCCTTGCTTCAAGGCCTTCCTCGTTGCAGAGCTACTGATCACCTCATGCTTTAAGGTCTTCTTCTCAATGGCAATTACTTGATATCCATAGTCAGCTTCATATTGCTTTAATAAGGCAACATCACCCCTCGCCTTATATCCAAAGCGAAAATCCTGACCGACCACGATCACCTTAACATCCAGCTTACCGACTAATATCTCCTTAATAAAATCCTCCGGCTCCATGGACCTGGTTTCCTGTGTAAAGGGATAAGAGATTAACACATCGATACCAAACTGCGCAACCTTAGCTACCTTCTCCTCCTCCGTATAGATCAGCTCAAATTCCTTGTCCGAAAAGAGATTGCCGGGATGCATCAAGAAACTAAACATCACCGCGGTCAAGCCTTGTTGCTTATAGGCAATCACACGATTAATCAGCTCCTGATGACCTAGGTGAAGACCATCAAACTTACCGAGAGTTATCGCCGTATTCGTATATTTAAATTCTGTAATTCCAGCTACATATTCCATTGTATCCTCCACGATTGCAGGTCATCGCATTGCTTAAGTGTTATAGGAACATCTTCTTTGGTTTATACCGCTTCTCCTCACTTAGGAAGGTGTATAACCCGATAAATTGTTCTTCACTGTCAAACACCCGGACCACATCACTGCCGATCTCCTGCAGCGGCATCTGCACATGTTCCGGAGTAAACATATTTCCGTTATATATTAATTTGTTATATTCCCTTGCTACTACAACCTTGGGATAATGAGAAAAAACCTCATCCACGGTTACAAGGTAGGGTTGTAGTCCGCCCTGTTGCACCAAGTTCTCCAGCTCGGCAAGGGTGAGTGCCTCATCGATACAAAAGCCGCCGACTGCGGTACGTACAAGACTTTTCATTGTAGCTCCACACCCCAGGCTTTCGCCAATATCATGAAGAAGTGTACGGATATAAGTACCTTTACCGCATTCCACACAAACCGTAAACTCCTGCTCCTTATCATTGTAATCCAACAAGGAGATATTATTTATCACAACTCTACGTCGTTCCCGCTCAATTTCCTTTCCTTGTCTGGCCAGCTCATAAAGCCTCTTGCCATCTACCTTGATGGCAGAATACATGGGCGGTAGCTGATCATACTCCCCGATATAGCAATTGATTACACTCATAAGCTCATCCTGATTGGTATGAACCTCATGGGTTGTAATCACCTTACCGGTGATATCCTGGGTATCGGTGGTTACTCCGAGTTTACAAACAGCCTTATAGGTTTTATCCTTATCCGTAATCAGATCCACAAGCTTTGTCGCTTTACCGACGCAAACCGGAAGGACTCCCTCTGCATCCGGATCTAAGGTGCCCGTATGACCGATTTTTTTCATTTTTAAGATACCTCTCATTTTAGCCACAACGTCATGAGAGGTATAACCCTTTTCTTTATAAA
>JAEYXC010000418.1 GCA_023428655.1 Bacillota bacterium
AATGCTTTCAAGGCTGCACCTCCTAGTTATGACAATCATCAGAGCTGTTCTTGTCAATATAACTCTTTCGCAATTGCCCACAGGCAGCATCAATATCTGCGCCCATTTCTCTTCTAATAGTAACATTTATTCGGTTTTTTTCAAGTATATTTTTAAAAATTTGTATTTTTCTGCTTTCGGATTTCCTGTAATTGCGCTCTTTTATCGGGTTTACAGGTATTAAATTAATGTGGCAATTGAGGCCTCGCACCAAGTGAGATAGCTCCTTAGCGTGCTCTTCTTCATCGTTTACGCCATCTACCAGACTATATTCAAAGGTAAGTCGTCTACCTGTCATATCATAATAATATCGGAATGCATTCATGACCTCAGTCAACTCATATTTTGATGCTACTGGCATCAGCTGCTTACGAATCTCATTATTCGGCGCATGCAAGGAGAGTGCCAGCGTAATCGCCATATCCTCCTTGGCAAGGTCTCTGATGCGCTCGGGAATCCCGCAGGTTGATACTGTGATATTTCTTGCACTGATGTTTAATCCCTTTTCATCCGTTAGGATGCGAAGAAAACGGATGAGATGATCATAATTATCCAGCGGTTCCCCGGTACCCATTACTACCACATTGGATACCCTCTCCCCGGTCAGGGCTTGAATCCGGTATATCTGATCCAGCATCTCGGATGGAAGTAGATCCCGCTCCTTACCTCCGATAGTAGAGGCACAGAATTTGCAGCCCATCCTGCAGCCCACCTGGGAGGAGATACATACACTATTACCATGATGATATCTCATCAACACACTTTCAATTACTCTATTATCCTTTAGACGAAATAAATACTTAATGGTTCCATCCGTCACTGAATGAAGAGAATCAACCTCAGAGAGAGAAGTAAGTGGGTACTCCACCTTGAGCATTGCTCTAAGCTCCTTCGAGAGGTTCAACATCTCGTCATAATCGGTGACCAGCTTCCGGTGCAGCCATTCATAGATTTGCTTTGCGCGGAAGGCGGGCTGCCCCTTCTCCTTCATAACCGCTTCTAACTCATGATAATATAACGATTTAATATCCAACTGCTCCATACTTTTTCCTATTCTGATGCCATTCCATAAAAATCAGTATTTTGTTTCATAGCAAAACACATTCCGTTCCAGTCAAATACTGATATTTTATGGATTGATATTCTTAATATATCAACGTTTCCTACCCCTGATTTACTTCAAAACCAGGATTTATTATTTTCCTTTGCTTTTACGAAACTTTGCAATAAAAAATCCGTCCGTATTATGAATTCCTGGAATTAATTGAAGATATCCCTCTGCTGTTGTCTCAGAACGGAGCTTCTCCGGCAAAAAATCATCGATACTCTCCGCCTCGAAAGCATAATTTTCTAAAAACCATCGTCGGTTATCTACATTTTCTCCATGATACAACGTACAGGTGCTAAAAATCAACTTTCCGCCGGGCTTTACATATTTTTCTGCTTTATCCAGAATAATGCGTTGCAATTCTACCAGCTCAGTATGTTGATTCTGTGTCAGCTTATATTTAATATCCGACTTTTTACCTAACACACCCAGACCACTACAAGGTAAATCTGCAATAACCACATCGGCAGCATCACTAATCTCGGGATCGGGTATCGTTGCGTCCCAGACCTTTACCTCAACATTAGTAAAGCCCAGACGCTCCAGATTCTCCCTGATTAATTTGGTCTTGTATTCCGTCAAATCTCTAGCAGATACCTTCCCTGCGACTTCAGCCGCATGTAGGGCTTTCCCGCCGGGTGCCGAGCATACATCTACTACAAAATCCCCATGGCCGATATCCGCCACCTCACATACCAGCATGGAGCTGATATCCTGAACCGTAAATAATCCCTCTCGAAAGGCTTTCAGCTTGTCTAAATAGTCATAATCCTTAATTTTAAAGGCATAATCCAAATACTCACTGCCTTCTACCGTAACCCCTTCCTCCCGAAGCCTGTTACTCAGCTCCTTGGGAGTAAGCTTGGCTTTATTACAACGGATGGTCGTCTCCTTTTCATTCAGGGAGGCTGCCAGAATCCCTTCTACCACCTGGAAGTTAAATTGCTCCAGTAACTCCTCCACCAGCCACCTTGGAGTTGAATATACAACCATCAGATAATCCACCGGGAAGCTCTCAGGCTCCGGATACTTAATACTCTTATCCGCTCTGGCAATATTACGAAGTACCGCATTCACAAAGCCGGAAAGCTTGGAAAAGCTTCTCTTCTTTGACAGCTTTACCGCTTCATTGCAGACGGCTGAGACAGGCACCTGATCCATATACATCAGCTGATACACACTCATTCGTAACAGATTACGGATGAACGGCTTCATTTTGGTAACCGGTAACGTGGCATACTGATTGATGATATAATCCAAAGTCAGATAACGTTTTATAGTCCCATGAAAAATCCTCGTGATAAAAGCCCGGTCCTGTTTTTCAATGTGCTGATATCGTTTTAGGGTCTGATTGAGAACCGTATGACTATACTTTCCCTCCTCCAAAACCTCCATTAACATGTCCAGAACAATCTCTCTGGTACCTATCTGATCAGTCACGTCTTCTTCCTCCGCCAAACAGTAGTATCAGTCGTAACAGCTGTAGAATCGTTGCAGCTGCGGCAGCCACATAGGTAAGGGCAGCAGCATCCAGTACCTTCTTGGATTGCTTCAGCTCGTCTCCAAACAATACACCGGTTTCACCAAGTCTTGCGATAGCGCGTCTGGAAGCATTAAACTCTACCGGAAGTGTGACTAATTGAAACAACACCGCTGCGGAAAAGAAGATAATCCCAAGGTCAATCAAGGATTGAAAGCCACCGAAAAACAAACCGATTAAAATAAGCGGCCAAGCAGCCATGGAACCGAAGCTGGCAATTGGTACTAATACTCCTCTGATTTTTAAAGGAAGATAGGAGTTCTGATGCTGTATCGCATGTCCGCATTCATGAGCAGCTACTCCGATGGCTGCTAAGGAATTCGAATGATAAACCGAATCGGACAATCTCAGCACTTTATTTCTAGGATCATAATGATCCGTCAGATTACCGGAAACCTGTTCAATCTGCACATCATAGATGCCGGAGGAGTGCAAAAGCTTAGAAGCAGCCTGAGCTCCCGTCATCCCGGACATGCTTCTGACTCCGGAATACTTTGCAAAGGTAGATTTCACCTTTGCGGATGCCACCATAGAAATTACCAGGCCGATGATAACTAAGATATAAGTTGGATCAAAATAAGGGTAAAAACCCATAAAAACACCTCCTTAAAAGGTAACCACAAAATTAAAATTGTTCTTTCTAACTAAATAAAGAAGAATTAGTGCCAGTAAGATACACGGCACTAATCAAACCCGTCGGAAGAGACATGCAGAACACTCATCCTTGACCAAGGATGGTACCAACTGCAATGGAATATCCCCGCAAAAAAGCTTCCGCGGTCATTCTCTTCTTTCCCTCCAGCTGTAATTCTTTTACCACTAATGCACCATCACCCGTTGCGACAACAAGAGAATCCTTACGAACCTCCACTACCTCACCGGGCAATACCGAAGGACGATCAAGAGCCTCCACATGAGCCTGCCATAACTTAAGCGTCTTCCCGAATAACGAGGTATAAGCAGTCGGCCAAGGGTTCAGTCCTCGTATCAAACGCTCCAGCTTCACCGCCGGCTGTTTAAAATCCAAAAGCCCCATCTCTTTACTAAGGATCTTCACATAGGTTGCTTTCTCATTATCCTGTGGGATTCTGACGGCGCGTCCTTCCTCCAGCTGTTGCAAAGCTTCCAGTAATAAGTCTGCTCCAAGTTCGGCCATTTTATCAAAAAGACTGCCTCCGGTTTCATTTTCCGCGATTGGAAGCTTCGCCTGCAAAATGATATCTCCGGTATCAATTCCCACGTCCATATACATGATTGTAATGCCTGTTTCCGGTTCACCGTCAATAATGGAGTATTGAATCGGGGCTGCACCTCGATATTTCGGTAACAAAGAACCATGAACATTAATACAGCCATAGGGCGGGATATCCAGTAATGCCTTT
Source organism: Bacillota bacterium (assembly GCA_023428655.1). Taxonomy (GTDB): domain Bacteria; phylum Bacillota; class Clostridia; order Lachnospirales; family Lachnospiraceae; genus Mobilitalea. Next base: position 4,070 of record JAEYXC010000418.1, read on the forward strand.
GGTAGAATCTGTCCAAAGGCTGCTACCACAATTACCTGTGGTGCCATGGATCTGACCAGCTCGAGAAATTCAGGATCCTTCGCTTTTACGGGCTGAAACACCGGTATGTTATGCTTAACTGCAAGCTCCTTAACCGGAGAGA
>JAEYXC010000430.1 GCA_023428655.1 Bacillota bacterium
TTATCGTCTTAAACATTTGCATGGCTGAACTGGTACAAAAATAGAGGTTGTCTCAAGAGACAACCTCTATAATAAAATCAATTATTCAACAATGTAAGGCTTTAATACGGCAAGGATATTATCATCCTCGCTATGAATGTTTAAATCGATGTTTTTTGATAAGTCAAGGCTGAAAATACCCATGATGGATTTTGCATCTATAACGTATCTACCGGAAACCAAGTCAAAATCGGAATCAAATTTTGTCACGTCATTTACGAAAGCTTTCACCTTATCAATTGAATTTAAAGAAATCTTTACTGTCTTCATTAATAACTCCTCCTTTATTCGGTATATGTATATACTATAATTTACCTAATTAAAAGTCAATATACAAAGTTCATAAAAATAAGACGTAAAGTTGTACCGAAACTCAGATATTAAGTACCTTTTGAAGAGGCAAAACGAAATGTTAATTTTAAAACACATATATTGAACACACAACTGATGTGTGATACGTATATTTAGAAAGGAAAACGAAAGAAAATGAAAAAATCAGCGGCATTTTTGACCCTCGGCTGTAAGGTAAATTCCTATGAGACTGAGGCAATGCGCGGAATGTTTGAAGCAGCGGGCTACGATATCGTAGATTTTAAGGATATGGCAGATGTCTATGTAGTGAATACCTGCACCGTAACGAATATTGCTGATCGTAAGTCACGACAGATGCTGCATCAGGCAAAAAACCGTAACCCGAAAGCAATCATTGCTGCTGTCGGATGCTATGTTCAAGCTGCGGAGGAGGTTCTTCTGGCAGATACTGCGGTGGATCTTGTCATCGGTAATAATAAGAAATCCGATATCGTAGCAATGGTGGAGCGATGTAGGAATAGTAGTGATAAAGAGGAATTAGTAGTAGATATTAATGAAGAAAGAGATTACGAGGAGCTGCATGTAATAACGACCATGGAGAAAACCCGTGCATTTATAAAGATTCAGGATGGCTGCAATCGATTCTGCTCCTATTGTATTATTCCCTATGTAAGAGGAAGGGTAAGAAGTCGAAGGGAAGAAGATATTCTTCAGGAAATCACCGAGCTGTCGAAGAAGGGGTATCAAGAAATTGTTCTAACCGGAATTCATATCTCTTCCTATGGCACCGATCTGAAAAATAAGATACCGACGGAGGATAATCCTTCTGAAAATAAGGAGGAGACGGATATTACCCTGTTGAGCGAAGAGGCAAGTGACTTACCAGGTGATGAGATGCCCTTGGCAAGATTGATTGTAAAAATCGGCCAGATTGAAGGGATTGAACGGATCCGGCTGGGATCTCTTGAGCCTAGAATTATCACAGAGCGATTTTTAGAAGCGATTGCTTCTGTAAGACAGTTTTGTCCCCATTTTCATCTTTCCCTGCAGAGTGGTAGTAATAGTGTGCTAAAAAGAATGAATCGTAAGTATCTTGCAGGAGAGTATTATGATCGAGTACAGCTGATCCGTAGGTTTTTTGAAAATCCATCCTTTACTACGGATGTGATTGTAGGGTTTCCGGGGGAGACACCGGAGGAGTTTGAGGAGACTATGAAATTTGTAAAAAGCATCGGCTTCTCTCATATCCATGTCTTTAAATATTCCAAACGGGCAGGAACAAAAGCTGCAACAATGCCGGATCAGATACCGGAGAATATCAAAAATATCAGAAGTAATGAGCTTATGGCTTTATCGAATTCCATGGCTAAGGAATACCGGACTCAATTCTTGGGCAGAATAGAGAAAATTCTATTTGAAGAGTCCATGGAGGTCGATGGTAAGCAGTATCAGGTCGGACATAACGAACGTTATCAAAGATTAGCGGTAGAAACGGATCTGGAACTCTCCAATCAGCTCTTAAAAGTAAGAGTAACCGGTTTTTTAACAGAGGAAATACTCCTTTGTGAAATAACTAATTGAATTTTTCACCCAAATATATTAATATATAAATTATATAGACTTTATTGTATTCGATTTTGAGCAAGGGATTGTCTAAATTGGTGAAGAAGGAAGTGATTCAATGCAAAAATTAAACAATACACAGTATTTTAAAGTGCAAAAGGATACAGAGATTATCGTAAGTGAGGTAATACACACCGTATATTCCGCGTTAACAGAAAAGGGATATAATCCGGTTAATCAAATAGTAGGGTATGTTATGTCCGGGGATCCGACCTACATAACGAGCCATAAGGGAGCTCGAAGCTTGATTATGAAGGTGGAGCGCGACGAAATAATTGAAGAATTGCTACGTTTTTACATTGTAAACGAACTCAACAAGGATAGTAGTTCAAAATAAGGATTTTGCTGCGTACTTCTGATCCATGGGAGGTAGGAATGAAGAAAATAATGGGGCTGGATTACGGCTCTGTGACAGTAGGGGTTGCGATCAGTGATGGGCTTTTGTTAACCGCCCAAGGCATTGAAGTGATCCGTAGAAAGCAAGAGAACAAGCTGCGTCAAACACTCGCCAGAATCGAGGAGTTGATAGCAGAGTATGAAATTGGTGTCATTGTTTTGGGGTATCCAAAGCATTTGAATAATACCATAGGAGAACGTGCCATCAAATCCGAGGAATTTGCCGAGAAGCTTAGGCAGAGGACCGGGCTTGAGGTGGTTCTTTGGGATGAACGGTTAACAACGACAGCAGCACATCAGGTGCTTGATCAGGGTGGCTTAAGTTATCAGGAAAAAGCGCTGGTCGTTGATAAACTGGCAGCAGTATTGATTTTGCAGGGATATTTGGATCGACTGCATTTTATGAAGAAAGAAGAGAATAATTATGAGTAATAGACCGGATGAGATTACCTTTATCACGGATGAAGGTGAAGAGGTCATATTTCAGGTGTTGGAGCAGACAAGACTAGGAGGAACCGACTACCTTTTAGTCAGCACGATTACAGAAGAGGATGAGGATGCTGAGGCACTCATTTTAAAGGATATATCAAAGGAAACCGAGGAAGAAGCGGTCTATGATATTGTTGAGGAGGAGCAGGAGCTACAGTCAGTTGCTGCAATTTTCAAAGAGTTACTGGAGGATATCGAATTGTATTAATTCACTATCGGTGAATTGACTTTGAATACAGCCAGTTAAGTTTGATTAATATGTCACACATCAGAGTCGAATATAAATATTCAAAATTGAACATGAGAGCTTACTTTCTAGGTTGATTTTAAATGTTTTATTGGCTTTGAATAGTCACATTAATA
>JAEYXC010000439.1 GCA_023428655.1 Bacillota bacterium
TTTTATTATATGTTGCGAGTACAACATATCATACCTTTGGTCGAACCACAAAGGTACACCAAAGGCTTAAGAAATTTGATCACATGATGATCTATGTATTGATTGCCGGAACTTATACTCCAATCTGTGTGATTGCTTTAGGCGGCCGCACCGGATATACTATGTTAGCATTAATCTGGGGCTTGGCAATAATCGGTATTATTGTTACCGGTTTCTGGGTCCACTGCCCCAAGTGGTTCTCCTCCGTAGTATATATTACTATGGGCTGGACCTGTGTACTGGCCTTTACCCAGATTATTAATTCCTTGCCCACTGCTGCCTTCCAATGGCTGTTGGCAGGTGGTATTATATATACCATCGGCGGTATCATCTATGCCTTGAAGCTTCCCATCTTCAATAACAAGCATAAATATTTCGGCTCTCATGAGATTTTTCATCTCTTTGTTATGGGAGGAAGCTTCTGCCACTTCATCCTAATGTATAATTATATCGCAGTGATGCCGTGACCGAGGTTTGACATGACTTAAGCTCATTGAGGAATCTAAAATAAGATTAGCCCATAACTAGCAACAATAAGGCTGCTGATAATTCCCTCCCGAAAGAGGTCCTTTATCAACAGCCTTTGTCATATCTATGTTAAGCAACCGAATATACAAGTAAATTAACAGGACAGTAATACATCACACTCTTCAAGAGGTAAATGGGATTCGGTTGCGAATTCTCAAAGATATGTACCCGACCCCATAATTACTGCCATGGATTTTCCAAGTAGGTAATGGAATTATAATTTAATATATTATACTCTCCAATCATCCTATTGTGACTGTTTTTCCATACAATTGAAAGTATGCTTCGCATACTTTCTCTTGTCATGTATAATTGAAAGTATGCTTCGCATACTTTCTCTTGTCACGTATAATTGAATAAATAAAAGCCCGTTATGCGTTAGTACCACATAAGGGCTTTTAATCCTTCGAGCCGGATAAGTCCTGTTAGTATGTATTCCATAATACACTGTACGGATTATCCTCTATCATTATTTCATTATAATCTCTTTAATAATTCTTCTCTCTGCGCCTCAAAGCCAGGCTTTCCAAGGAGTGCGAACATATTCTTCTTATAGCTCTCAACTCCCGGTTGATCAAAGGGATTCACGCCCAGAAGATACCCGCTGACTCCGCATGCAAACTCGAAGAAATAGAATAGCTCTCCCAGAAAGAATTCATTCTGCTCTGGTATGGAAACACTTAAGTTCGGAACATTACCGTCAGTATGGGCAAGAAGCGTACCCTTCATTGCACTCTTGTTCACGAAATCAACACTCTTACCTGCGAGATAGTTCAGGCCATCCAGATCAACTTCCTCTTCCTCTAAAATAATCTCAGTCGCCGACTTCTCCACATTGATTACGGTCTCAAATAAAGTTCTCTGACCATCCTGGATAAACTGTCCCATGGAATGTAGGTCCGTAGTAAAATCAACGGAAGCAGGATAGATTCCCTTCTGGTCCTTACCTTCACTCTCACCAAACAGCTGCTTCCACCATTCGGATACAAAATGGAGGGAAGGCTCATAGTTCACTAAGATCTCAATACCCTTTCCTTTTCTAAGCAGGATATTACGAACGGCAGCATATTTTAAAGCATCATTCTGCTCATAAGGATTATTTAAGCAATAGCTTCTCATGCTTGCAGCGCCTTCCATCAGCTTGGTGATATCTGCACCACTTACAGCGATAGGAAGAAGACCAACCGCGGTGAGAACAGAATAACGACCTCCAACATCATCGGGAACCACAAAGCTCTCATAACCCTCCTCCGTAGCAAGGTTCTTCAGCGCACCTCTTGCCTTGTCAGTGGTAGCATAGATTCTCTTCGCTGCTTCTTTTCTGCCATACTTTTCGTTCAATAGCTTCTTGAATACACGGAAGGCGATGGCCGGTTCTGTTGTAGTACCGGATTTACTAATAATATTAATGGAGAAATCTCTGTCTCCGATTACCTCAATGAGATGATTCATATAGTTACTGCTGATATTATTACCACAGAAATAAATCTCCGGGGTCTTCCTAATCTCCTTGGATACGGAATTATAGAAATTGTGTCTTAAAAACTCAATTGCGGCTCTTGCTCCAAGATAGGAGCCACCAATACCGATAACCAGAAGAACCTCAGAATCCTTCTGAATCTTAGCCGCTGACTTCTGGATCCGAGAGAATTCCTCCTTGTCATATGCTACAGGGAGATCAATCCATCCCAGATAATCATTTCCCGCACCGCTTTTATTAATGAGTTGATCCTTCGCCAACAACGCAGCACTTTTTAGCATGTCTATTTCAGTCTCAGCAACAAACTTTTTTGCAACAGAAAAATCAAAGGTGACTTTGTTTGTCATAATCGTTAACATCCTTTCGCTTTTTTCTTATATTCTAACAAAGTCATCCTTATTATTCAATTGTTTTATATCTGAATTAAGCTACGCGAAAAATTCCTTCAATACATCCTCGATTAATTTCTCCTCCTGAACATCGGCCGTATTATTACGAGCTTTTGTTCGAGGCTTTGCATTTTTGATGACATCCTGGGTAGCTGCTTTCTTTTCCTCCTCCATTAATTCCGCCTTCTCCTGCTTCTTCTTTTCATTGGTTGCAGCAATTTCATCCAGACCCTGCATAACCTTATTCATGTCAGTTCTTTTTTGTGAGGGCTTAAGCTCTTCTTCTAGGCTATGTAAAATTAATTCTTTATCCAGAGCGGAATCCTTCTTTAAATTATGTTGTTTCTCCTGCGCTTGCTTTTTTAATTCAGCTCTTCTGGCTTCTAATGCTAGCCTCTCTTCCTCTATCCTTCTAAGCTCCTCCTCCCGACGTTTTGCAGCAAGCTGTCTCTTCTCCTCCAGCCTTCTTTTCTCCTCTTCCTTCCTTGCTTCCTCCAACTTACGCTGCTCCTCTTCTCTTCTTTGAGCCGCAAGCTTCTTCTCTTCCTCTTTCCGCTTTCTTGCTTCCTTTCTACGATTCAGCTCTTCCTTTGCTTCATCCTTCGTTGCCTCCTTCGAGATTCCTACTTGTCTCTTAGCTTCGGCAACCTGTTCAAACTCTTTGCGAATTTGTTCATAAAGCTCCGGATGGAATACCTCCTGCTCCAATCTTACCTTACAGAAGTTCTCCAGGTAATCCAGCAAATTCAAACGAAGGATTCTCTTTTTTGCCGGAAGATTGATGCTTTTATCCACAAGGATTAAAATTGCACTTGATAAGATACCCACCGCCCCTGTTAATAGAACCAATTGTTGTCCACAGTCATAGGCAACGCCAAAAACCGCGCTAATTGGGACTATAAGCAGGTTCAGAAAGAGAACTTGTCCACTAAAGTTATCCCATGTGGACAATAAAACTCCACAAAAACGATACTTCAATACACTCTTATCCACAAA
>JAEYXC010000444.1 GCA_023428655.1 Bacillota bacterium
GATCAATGAAAGGAGATCATTTTCTCTTTCATTTTCTGTCCTATAAAAAGAGGAGAAGCCCGGTAGAGGGGGGAGGGTAGCTGCCGGGCTTATTTTATGAAAAAAATTATCTTGTAAGCAATATTAAGTTATAAATTCTTTAAAAGTTATCTTATTAACTTAGTTTTTATTATAATGGACATATATGTTTATTGTATGGATATATTATGAACATTCTGTTAATATTTCGACTTAAATCACAAAAAAAATCGAAATTTGAAGAAAGAAATAGAATTTTCAGCCGATATAAAATATAGATACATTAGGTAATAGTGACAAGAATTGCAATGTTTTATTTTATGTCCTTAGAGAATAATAGTATTATATAGTTGATAGAAAGAGGCTTCAAACCATTAAATTATATCAGCTTCGTTAAATAGAATATTACTGCCCATATCGAATGAGAGTAGGTGATACAATGTCAAATGTTTTTAAAAAATTAATCAGCAAAGAATTGGGTGAAGCAAATTACAATCGTTATTGCTCTTTTCTAAAGAAGAATATGGAAGCAAAAATGAGTGACAGCCAAACCATTTATAATGATATGTACGAAAAACTAAAATATAGAGATTTGAAGGTCATAACCAAAATGCATAATCGTCTCAATGAGACGATGGTACTGGCTTTTAAGATAAGTAAGAATTTTTTCTTTGCTTTTTTATTTTATCTCTGTGCCTGTATTTTTATTATTGTTAAGGTACATGAGCCAGCCTTATCCATCGGCGCGTTGGTACTGATTAACATTTCCTTTATCTATAAGGCTTACGAATTCATTGCAAATAAATTTTGTTATATTGATGCTCAGATCATTCTGGTATATAAAGCAGTACTGGATCGTATTATCTTGAATGAACGAAAAAACTCTCAGGAGCATGATCGTGTTTAGTTTTCCATATGCTGCCGCTTCTCATGGGTTTTCCAACTGTCTCTCTTCGGTGAGGATTGGAAAGCTCATTTTTTCATATTTGGAAAAATATCAATAATTTCTATAAAATTCAAATGGTTCATCCATGGGAAAATAAACGAAAAGGGATTAGTATATACATAGGAATGTAAATGATGTTATGTACACTAAATTAGAAAACCTTAATGGGGTTGCAGTCACCGTAATCGGGGACGCAATGAAAGGAGCAGGTAAATGATACGAGTAGCAATTATTGGAACCGGTAATATATCCGCCGCACATATTAGTGCTTATCTTGCATTTCCACAGCGTTGTAAGATCGTTGCATTATGTGATATTTATCCGGAGAAGGCAAGTGAAAAGAGAGAGAAGTATGCCCTGGATGCGGATGTGGTGGATGATCATGAAAAGTTATTGGACAGAGAGGATATCGATCTGGTCAGTATCTGTACACCACCCTTTTGTCATGCTCAAATCGCAATTAATTTTCTGAAGGCCGGTAAAAATGTAGTTGTTGAGAAGCCTATGGCGGCATCCCTCGAGGAATGTGATCAGATGATTGCAGCATCCGAGGAATCGGGGAAGACTCTTGCGGTTATTGCACAGAACCGCTTCAAGGATCCGGTAATGAGACTTAAGTCCGTTCTGGACAGTGGTATGATCGGAAGAGTACTGCATGCTCAGGTGGATTCCTTCTGGTGGCGAGGACATTGTTATTATGATCTATGGTGGAGAGGTCTATGGGAGAAGGAAGGTGGTGGCTGTACACTCAACCATGCGGTGCATCACATTGATATGCTGGGATGGATGCTGGGTAAGCCTGAGAGAGTACAAGCATTGCTGAGCAATGCAGCCCACGATAATGCAGAAGTTGAGGACATCTCGATAGCAGCGCTTCAATATCCCAAGGGTGCCGTAGCACAGGTAACCAGCTCAGTAATCCATCATGGTGAGGAGCAGCAGGTTATCTTTCAAGGAGAGAAAGCGAGAATATCAGCTCCCTGGAAGGTATATGCCAGTACCTCATTGGATAATGGATTCCCTATTGAGAATACCAAGCTTGAGAAGGAGCTGGAGGAATACTATAATAGCTTCCCTGAATTAAAGCATACCGGCCATGAAGGGGAGATTGATAACATTCTGACTGCATTAGAGACCGGTGTGCAGCCTCTGATTACCGGAGAGAGCGGAAGATTAACCATTGAGTTGATCACCGCAATCTATAAAGCTGGCTTTGAACATAGGACAGTGGAGCTTCCGATTACGAAGGAGGATGAATATTACACCGTAGCCGGCATCCAAAAAAATGCGATTCATTTTTATGAAAAAACAGAAAGTGTCATTGATCTGGGAACGGGGACGGGCTTCACGGTAGGAAGTGATTACAAATAACGAAGCCCATACCGCTTAATAATCTCCCAGAGGGGTTGTTTCGATTAATCCGGATATGCTATACTGATTATAGCTATGAAATCTGAGGATTAATAGGAGGGTATTATTTTGAAGGTGCTAACAGAACATAAAAGGTTTGAGGAACGAAAGGTAATCAGTATTCTCGAGACGGTCGAGGTATCAACCGGTAAACGTGAGGTGCTTAAGGAGTTTGATTTTCTGATCGAGGCTCCCAATTGGTTAAAGAATGGAAGGGAGCTCCTCTACAATGCCGGAGGACATATTTATACCTATGAGATCGCTACCGGCAATGTGAGACAGATCGATACCGGTTACTGTAATCAGTGCAATAATGACCATGTATTATCACCGGATCATACACAGCTTGCGGTCAGTCATCATACCTATGAGGATGGTGAATCAAGAATATATCGTATACCGATAGAAGGCGGAACTCCAGTTCTGATCACACCCATAGCGCCGAGCTATCTACATGGGTGGTCCCCGGATGGTGAGACCTTGGCATACTGTGCAGAACGAAACGGAGAGTATGATATCTATACTATTCCGGCTACCGGTGGAATTGAAACTCAGCTTACCTTCACCCCCGGATTAAATGATGGTCCGGAATACTCCCCTGACGGAACCTATATCTGGTTCAATTCTGTTCGCAGCGGACTGATGCAAATATGGAGAATGAAAGCGGACGGCAGTGAACAGACACAAATGACCTATGATGAAAGCAATAGTTGGTTTGCCCACCCATCCCCCGATGGGAAAACCATAGCATACATTACCTACCGAAAAGGAGATGTGGAGCCAGGAGATCATCCTGCCAACAAGGAGGTAGAGATACGTTTAATGTCCTTTGACGGAGGAGATCAGAGGACCTTAGTACAATTATTTGGTGGTCAGGGTACACTGAATGTGAATTCCTGGTCTCCCTGTGGAAATAAGCTTGCCTTTGTCAGCTATCGGCTCACATAGGAAGTTTGCTGTTATCGGCAGGTTACTGATATACTGACATCAACTATAATCGGATGTGTCTTAGATCCCGACGGATCAAGGCACATCTTTCTACGTCTTATAGGAAATTGTGTCCTATAAGACAATCGGGGCAGGATGCGCACCTCGCGGAATGGTAGAATTGCTTCGCAATCCGCCAGGGCGCGAAAGTGTCAGCATGCTGACACTTTGTTCTAGAACGGATGACGAGAATGCTGTAAAAAAAGTATCGACAGGTTTTATTTGTCGAAAGAAGGATTGATGAAGCGGATATTTTTGGTTATAATATTGTTATGTAAAACGAAAGAAGGGCAGGAATAGCCATGAA
>JAEYXC010000018.1 GCA_023428655.1 Bacillota bacterium
TTTTATTACTAAACAATTCCGGTAGTTCATTATCACAGGCAATAAACTGATATAGACTCATTAATTTCAACACTCCCTATTTTTGAATAACGTTGCTTCCACTCGCAATGGTAAACATTTCCTAATACGCATGGAAATATTATACATTATACTATCACTTAAAATCAATGTTTTTTATTAGTACATGCCCTCTCCCGGCGCCAACACTAACCATATTGTTTATCACGCAATTCTGGGGGGAATAGCAGGGAATATTTGTCCATAAGGAGATCGTTTGCCGCCATCGGTACTTAGCTTGTGGCAGATGCAATCTGCCACAGGCTTATGTACCGCTATGTGCGGCAACCGAGTGAGAACGTATCTCCGATGGACAATATCTCCTGCTATTCTTATATACACATAAGTGATAAACATCATCACCTAAAATGGCGCCGTATTTATATTCATGGTCTCTAGCTCCGATCACATGCAATCAAGCAAGCTTGTTGCATGTTCACTACGCTATGGTCATATAATTAAAAGAATAATTTGGACAGCGGGAGTGAATCCACTTATGCAATGGCATAGTTTACCCATTAATGACGTCCTCGAGAAACTCGGGGTAACACATAATCAAGGCTTATCGACCAAGGAAGTAAAGCAACGACAGGAGACCTTTGGTCGCAATATTCTTGAAGTGAAAAAACCAAAGAGCATTATCTTAAAATTTTTAGCACAATTCTCTGATTTTATGATAATCATATTGATATTGGCTGCAATCATCTCCTTTATTGTATCATATCTGGATGGCGATCCGGATTATGTAGATCCGGTTATAATATTGTGTATCATAATGATAAACGCTACCCTCGGGTTACTTCAGGAGGCCAGAGCGGAAAAAGCACTGGAAGCATTGAAGAAAATGTCCGCTCCTACGGCTCATGTACTGCGGGAGGGCAAAATCAATGTAATCGATTCCGCTGAGTTAGTTCCAGGAGATATCGTACTTTTAGAAACCGGCGGCTTTGTTCCGGCTGATGCCAGATTAATAACCGCAATCAACCTGAAGGCGGAGGAGGCCTCCCTTACCGGGGAATCCAATGCGGTGGATAAGGTAGCGGAGATAGTCCTAAGACCCGAGACAAATCTAGGCGATCGTATTAATATGGTTCTGGCCACCAGTACCATTACCTATGGACGAGGTCTGGCTGTAGTCACCGAGACTGGTATGAATACTCAGGTAGGTCATATCGCCAAACTGATCATGCAGGAAGAGACCCCAATGACCCCTCTGCAAAAGCGTCTTGCCAAGACCGGAAAGGTTCTGGGAATTGCTGCCCTGATCATCTGCGGAGTGATTTTTTTACTTGGTCTGATGAAACAATTACCGATATTTGATATGTTTATGACCTCTGTCAGTCTGGCAGTTGCAGCCATCCCCGAAGGACTACCTGCCATTGTAACCATTATGCTATCACTGGGCGTCCAGCGAATGGCGAAAAAGAACGCCGTCATACGAAAGCTTCCGGCAGTAGAAACCTTAGGAAGTGCAACTGTAATTTGTTCGGATAAAACCGGAACCCTGACCCAGAATGTTATGACGGTAACTCAGATTTGTTCTATTGACGGGAAGGAAAAACCTAACAGCAGTTTTGGCAGCTTCTTACTGTCCCATGCTGCTCTTTGTAATGATACCATCCTATCCGTTGATAGCAAGCTTCTCACACTTACGGGAGAACCTACCGAAAAGGCATTGGTTCTGGCTGCCTATCAAGCGGGGATGAATAAAAATGAGTTGGATGTAACCTATCCACGTGTCTATGAGATTCCCTTTGACTCAGCAAGAAAGCTTATGACCACGGTTCACAGCTCCCCCGAGCAAGGATATCGAAGTGTTACCAAAGGTGCCTTTGACTTCATGCTTAGTCGCTGTTCTCATTATTATCACGAGGGCAAACAGTACCCTCTTACTACCAGGGATAAGAAACGGCTCAATTCCGTAAATACTTCCATGACTGAAAAAGCACTCCGCGTTATCGCTGTTGCATATAAAAATCTCCCGGATAGTTTTAAGATTATTAAAAAAGAGTCCCTGGAAGAGGATCTTACACTGATCGGATTAATCGGTATGATCGATCCGCCCAGAGAAGAAGTGAAGGCTGCTGTAGCAGTCTGTAGGCAGGCTGGAATTAAGCCGGTCATGATAACCGGTGACCATGTTCTCACCGCTCAAGCAATTGCCAGAGAACTTGGAATTCTGATGGAGGGTGAAGAAGCTGTCAGTGGGGAACAGTTGACCCGAATGAGCAACGAGGACTTAGTCGATAATATCTATCGATACAGTGTATTTGCCCGGGTATCTCCCGAACATAAGGTACGGATTGTAAAGGCTTTTCAAGCTAGAGGTGAAGTGGTTGCCATGACCGGCGACGGTGTGAATGATGCCCCCGCCCTGAATACCGCTGACATCGGCTGCGCCATGGGCATCACCGGTACGGATGTTGCAAAAAATGCAGCGGATATGATCTTAACCGATGACAACTTCGCTACGATCGTTTCCGCCGTCAAAGAAGGCCGTGGTATCTATGAAAACATTAAAAAGGCTGTACATTTTCTCCTCTCCAGTAACATCGGTGAGATCCTGACCATCTTTGTTGCCATCCTGATGGGACTGCCGACACCACTGGTAGCGGTACAATTATTATGGGTGAATCTGGTAACCGACTCTCTCCCTGCCATAGCGCTGGGTGTTGAACCTGCTGCGAAGGATATTATGCAGAAAAAGCCCATCTCCCCGAAGAAAGGTATGTTTGCGGATGGTCTGGCCATTCAGATTATTATTGAAGGAATCATGATTGGTTCCCTATCCTTACTGGCATTTATGATTGGCTTTCATTTTTATGATACCCCGGCATTCCTCCGCTCCCTTCTTCCGGGTTCGGAAGGAGCACAGGCACCCGCTACATATATTCCCTGGGTTGGCCGATCAATGGCTTTTGCCGTGTTAAGCTTATCCCAGCTATTTCACTCCTTTAATATGAGGAGCGAACACTCCCTAGCCGATATCGGAGTATTTACTAACCGTAAGCTGGTTTATTCCTTTTTGATCTGTGCCTTCTTGCAGATTATTGTACTAACCATTCCGGCTTTGTCAAAGATTTTTCAAGTGGTACCACTCACCGCAAGACAGTGGGCGATGACTCTCCTTCTTTCCTTCGTCCCGATTCTTGTAGTGGAGCTACAGAAGAAGGTATCCGGTATTACTCATAAGAATAAGATTGTTCGATAATCGCCACCCTCAGTCCTCTCACCTTTTTTTCACATTAGTCCTTTGTCCCACTTGAAATCCAATGGGAATCGTTATATAGTTAAAAGGAAAAATAATTAAAGAGGTGTTGACGTGGATACTAGGAAAGCTGATAATACTCCAAAGATGAAACCCTACGATGAATTGATATGGGAACACTGGTCAATGTATGATGCTATGCCTTATGTTTGGGATCCGGATCTAAATGTGGAAAAGGTCTTTCAGTATAATAGCGGCAACATCATCAAAGCTTATCGCTTCCAGTTGGATGAACCTTATGAGATTAAACACGAATAAAGCACAGAGGTGAACTTAGTGAACGTCATAACATTAGTACATAAATCAACGAATAGCTACCTAATCCAATTAGAAGAAGGCTGGCTCATGATAGATGCGGGATGGCCCGATACCTTCTCACAGTTATTGCAGCTATTGAGCCATCATAAGATTTCCATTCATGAAATAAACTATCTGGTGATTACCCATTTCCATCCGGACCATGCCGGTTTGACTCAGAATCTGAAGGACTTTGGTACCACCCTATTATTGCATGAATATCAGGCGCCCTATATTAATAAACTGAATCTCTTCTATAAAAAGAATCCGAAGGCAAATTTTAAGGACATCACCAATAGCAATCATGTTATTCTTACGGAAGCTGAGAGCAGAGGCTTCCTTAAGACCCTCGGTATTGATGGAGAGCTGATCTCCACTCCGGGACACAGTGATGACAGTATCAGCTTAATCATTGATAATTACTGCGCCTTTACCGGAGACCTTCCGGCCTTGGAATTAGCCGAAGGTTACGATGATATTGTCATCGAAGACAGCTGGGAGGTTATTAAGCAGTATTCTGTCAAGACGATTTACCCGGGACACGGAGAAGCCTACGAGCTATCATATTAAGAGCAGTCTGCGTATCAATCATTCTTCTACCTTTTTCCATGGGTATGTTGAAGGATATATACTTTAATGAAAAGAAATCTTCATGAAGAAATAATAAAAGTAATAATAATAGAAAAAGAGTACAATGGCTCTCCACTGATGAACCTTGGAGACCAATTGTACTCTTTTATTTTGCTCTGCTTATGCAGCTTTATATCTCTTTATTGATAAAAAACTAATTAAAATACTCGAAATGCATCCTTACCAAGATATCTAGCTGAGCTACCTAACTCCTGCTCAATACGGAGAAGCTGGTTATACTTCGCAACACGATCCGTTCTGGAGGGAGCACCGGTCTTAATCTGACCAGCATTGGTTGCTACTGCGATATCTGCAAGTGTAACATCCTCTGTCTCACCGGAACGATGGGAAACTACTGCGGTCCAACGATTATTCTTCGCCATCTCGATGGCATCCAGGGTCTCTGTCAGAGAACCGATCTGATTAAACTTAATTAATACGGAGTTAGAGATGCCCTGTGTAATAC
>JAEYXC010000070.1 GCA_023428655.1 Bacillota bacterium
TATCCTTACCAGGATCCTCAGACTCTAAAAATAACAGCTGCGCAACGATTAAACTTGCGGTTACGTCGTTAACATCTTCCCCGAGGAAAATGATTCTTTCCTTTAACAATCTGGAATAAATGTCATAGCTTCTTTCACCACGACTAGTTTGTTCAATGACATAAGGTACTAAACTCATACATTTATCCTCCTTTACTAATGTTTAATGTGAATAAATTGATAAAGCAATATCCTTTGTATGAACTACGAGATACTTGCTCCAGCTTCCCATTAATTCCGAGTCCTTCGGGAAGCAGAGTATCAATCCAACTATATTATACTTCCTTAGACTCAGCAAGAACAAGGTCAACTGCCTTCTGAACTGCAATATCAGCCTTAATCTGCTCTTTTTCCTTCTCACCGACTAATTCCTTTAATTTATCGAACTCCATCTGATACACGGAAGCCATCTCTGTTAATTCCTTCTCCAGCTCTTCCTCAGATACTTCGATCTTCTCTGCCTTTGCTACTGCTTCCAATACTAATCTGCTCTGGATACGCTTCAATGCCTGAGGCTTTAAGGTCTCCATGAATTTCTTAGCATCCATTCCGGTAAACTGGAAGTACTGCTCAATAGAAAGTCCTTGGTACTGCATTCTCTGAGCAAAATCCTCCGCCAATTGATTTACCTGAGCTGCAATCATTGGCTCAGGAATCTCCATGGTTGCACCTTCGATAATCTTATCAACGATTTCATTTTCCTTCGCAGTCTTTAATTCCTTCTCTTTATTTTCCTTAATTGTAGCCTTGATATTTGCTTTGTATTCATCCAGAGTATCAAATTCGGACACATCCTGTGCGAAATCATCATCTAACTCAGGAAGCTCTTTTACCTTTATCTCCTTCACTGTAACCTTAAATAATGCAGGCTTTCCGGCTAATTCCTTTGCCTGATATTCTGCGGGGAAGGTTACATTAACCTCTACCTCTTCTCCGATTGCTTTGCCAATTAACTGCTCCTCAAAGGTATCGATGAAGGAATGGGAACCAATGGTAAGGGAATAGTTCTCACCCTTTCCTCCCTCAAAAGCAACTCCGTCTACGAAGCCTTCAAAGTCGATTACCGTGATATCACCATCCTGAACCGCTCTATCCTCTACGGTGATCATTCTGGAATTTTGCTCACGCTCTTTATCAATCTGTGCTAAAATCTCTTCATCAGTTACTTCAGCTTCCTTTTTCTCAACCTCGATACCCTTATAGGTTCCTAAGGTAACTTCGGGCTTAAGAGCTACCTCTGCTGTGAAGATAAAGCTCTGTCCCTTTTCTACTTGAACAATATCGATATCCGGTCTGGATACGATCTCAAGACCACTCTCACTAGCTGCCTTCTCATATGCTTCAGGAATTAATTCATTGGCAGCATCCTCATAAAATATACTTGCTCCGTACATTTTCTCAATGATGGCACGGGGAGCCTTACCCTTACGGAAGCCCTGAACATTAATCTTGCCCTTATTCTTATGGTATGCCTTCTCTAAAGCAGCCTCAAAGGCCTCAGCGGAAGCTTCTATGGTAAGCTTTGCCATATTCTTCTCTAACTTTTCAACCTGTAAACTCATTTTGAATCCTCCTAGTATATTGGGATGATTATTATCCCTATTTTTCTCCTTGGAAGCACTTTCCTGCAATGGAAGGTTATCTCCTCCAAGTATTTTCTGTACCTTACTTTTTGCGATTTATGTTTATTTCATACGTTACTATTGCAAAAGTACACAGTATCTGCATTTGCAGACATTTTGACATTAGTATATTATAACATATGCTTTCTGTAAATACCATTTTTATTTTTGTTTAGGGCTTTTTTGATATAAAAATTTATAAATTTTATAAACTTTCAACTATTTTGCATGCCCCTGGCTCTTCATCACTTCTACGACACGATCCACCAGCATACGACATAATTCCTCCGAAGATGCTTCCACCATAACTCTGATTACCGGCTCCGTTCCGCTTTCACGAACTAGGATACGGCCATCATTGCCTAATTCCTTCTCTACCTCACTTACTGCTGCCATAACCGCTGCATCCTCCCTCACAGCTTTTTTGTTATGTACCTTTACGTTTACCATGAGCTGCGGATAGATGGTAATCTCCTTCAGAAGCTCGGACAAGGGTGCCTTGCTCTCGAGCATAACCTCCATAATCTTTAAGGAAGTAAGTACACCGTCTCCGGTAGTCGCATGCTTACTGAAAATGATGTGTCCCGACTGCTCTCCTCCGATGGAATGTCCGCCTGCCATCATATTTTCAAATACGTACTTATCGCCCACTGCGGTTTTCTCATAATTGATTCCCTTATTATCCAACGCCTTATATAGACCCAGATTTGACATGATGGTAGTGACCACCGTATTGTTCTTCAGATCATTGCGGCCCTTCATGTATACACCACAAAGATACATAATCAGATCACCGTCTATAATATTTCCCTTTTCATCCACCGCTAAACAACGATCCGCATCACCATCATATGCAAAACCTACATCCAGCTTGTTCTCTACAACAAATT
>JAEYXC010000273.1 GCA_023428655.1 Bacillota bacterium
GCGTTGAGATGTGCATGCCTGGCGATAACATCGAGATGAGCATTGAATTAATTCATCCCATCGCTATGGAGCAGGGTCTTGGCTTCGCTATCCGTGAGGGTGGTAGAACCGTAGGTTCCGGTAAGGTAGCTACAATTATTGAATAGTCGCGTAGGCTTTTAAGCCATGCATAAATAAAAAAGGAAGTCCGGAAGAGCTCGCTCTTAACCGGACTTCCTTTTTTATTTATACAGGGCGCAGCCCGCGCACTTGAAGTTGCTTGCAACTTCAAGGCGATCATGGCTTAAAAGCCGTATCAACAAGGTGCACGAGCAACAAAGTTGCGAGTGAAGGGGCTCATTGCTAACATGACTGAAATAAGCAAGGGCGCAAGCCCGCGCACTTGAAGTTGCTGGCAACTTCAAGGCGATGATGGCTTAAAGCAGTATCAACAAGGTGCACGAGCAGTTGAGCTGCGAGTGTAGGGGGCTCATTGCTAACATAATCCTTTCCTTCTAATCCTTTTCTAACCAATCTTTAGATATTCTTAAGGATTTCTTTATGACATATTGAATATTTAATTATATAATTCACGTTATAATCAAAGAAACCATTTTCATCCATTTATTCAGAGATAATGGAATTCAAGGTCATAATTATGCTTTGCATCCTAAGGATTGACTGACATATGAATGGCTAAAACAATAGGGAGGATTACAAGATATGAAGTTAGCTAAACATCCGATTAGGGTACTTTTCGTATGCTTACTGTTTGCCTACATTGCGAACGGGGGTGGCCAAACCACTGTCAAAGCTGAAACAGAGGCCAGAGTGGTTGATACCATAGATTTGACCGGTATTATGCGAAATTCAAACGGAAACAGTATCATGAAGAAAAAATATGTTACCCGAGCTGAATTTGCACAGATGCTGGTGCAGTCTTCTGCTAATGCTGGTAGGATTAAGGAGTCAAAAACAGCAAAATTATTTCAGGATGTAAAACCGGATAGTGATGAGGCGGCTTATATACAAGCGGCTGTGGCCAAAGGATATATGAGTGGATACCTAAAAGGGAAATTTAAACCAAAGCAAGCGGTTACCCTAAAGGAGGCGGCTTATGCTACTCTAGCGACTCTTGGCTATACTACCCAGGATTTTAACAATGGATTATCAGGGAGTAGAATAGAAAAATTCAGAGAGCTGGGTCTTGATAAAAATATCAGTAAAAGTGAGACGGATAAATTAACAGAAATGGATTGTATCAATTTATTCTATAATCTGTTAAATGCAAAAAGTAAATCGGGAGCAATCCATGCTACCACTCTGGGGTATTCCGTTAATAATGAGGGTAAGATCGATTATCAGGCATTATTAGAGAAGACAACCTCGGGCCCGGTCCTTGCGGTGGAGGGATGGAAAAAACAACTTCGTAAGGAGCTATCCTCCTATAAGATACTTTATGGAAATACCAAAATAATAGCAAATAATGTTGATGCGAACAATGTTCTATATATCGCAGAACAATCCAACAAGATATGGCTCTATGATAGTAAGAAATTTGGTCTTCTAGAGAATGTAACCTATGTGAATGGAAAGCCACAGGAGGTTACGGTTGCCGGTAAGAGCTATCTTGTAGAAAAGCCCGAGGCGTTCAAGGATGTCATGGATGAAAAGGGGATTAAAAAGGGAAGCATGGTGACATTACTTCTGGGCCGTGATGATAAGGTGGCACATCTTCTGCCCATGCTGTCGAGGGTTGCCGGCGGAGATTGGATGGGACTTGTTGGCTTTGATGTGAGAACTGGGACCCTCTATAAGAATGGAGTTGTGATTTCTAGTACAGAGGTAAAGAGTACGGATGTTTTGTATTATGTGAAGGAGTTAAAGACAATCTGGGTTTATGGAAAGACGGTCTATGGCGTCCTTAATATAGTTACACCTTCTGCATCACTTCCTGATAAGGTGACGATTGCCGGCATCTCTTATAATCTGGATGCTATGCCGGTTAACTCATTCACATCATCAGTGGAAGGATTGAATGACATGACCGAAAATATGTGGGGAAAGAGACTGCGCGAGAATGGAATCCAAGAAGGGGATAATGTTATGGTATCCTTTGGATATGACGGAAAGGTAGTCGATATCAATAAGGTAAGTAAGATGTCCGTCTCCTTGATAGGTTATGTAGTAGATATCAGTGAGAAGCTGGTTAAGAGTGAGAATAAAGAAAACAGTGTGAAAAGAATGATCCATGTAGCAGAGACAAGTGGTACCATTCTTGATTTGGAATGCAGTGACCTTAAGATCGATAAGGGCTCCATTGTGGAAATACATTTTGTTAACGGAAGAACCGAAATAACGAAAGTAGAGGCTTATTCTACGAATAATATAAAGAATCTGCCACTTAAAGAATTTGCTGAGGGTGTGAGAATAATCGAGGTAAAGGATTACAATTACATAAAGCTTTCTGCGCCGAGAACGAAGAGTCTTAAATGGAGTGAAGGGAATGCACTGTATGCAAGAGTGAATAGCAGCGATGAGATAACCGATTTAATTCTAAGTAATGTAAGTGATTCCTTCTATCAATATGGATTACTTAAAAAGGTAGAAACACCGGACTATGAGAAAGGGTTATTTGGGTTCCGCTTAACATTGGATATGGGAGAAGAGACGACTCTCTCGCCCGGAACTATCACTGGGGATATAAATCCCGGCCCCAAGGCACTTCGTTTTGAAGGAAATACCTTAAAAGAGATAAAGTCGTTACAAAGGGTAAGGCTTAGATATATCAGCGGAAAACAAGCCAATAGCGGCGAAGAGGTGTACCGCATTGATGATAATGTACTGGTGTTTTTCTACCAAAACGGAGAATATTTCAAAACAACCTATGATAGCTTACCTTTGGACGGGAGCTATAATATAGATGGCTATATGGAGAGTGGGAAGGGTCCCATCCATATTATCTTAGTGACTAAATAGAGAAAGGATTAGGACGGATGAGAAGGATCACTTTTAAAAAGCCAGGTACCAAGAAAATTGTAAGAGGAGTAATTATTGTGGCCATCGTTGGATTGGTGGTAGTCTATCTTGCAGGACAGAATAAGACAACTACCATGGAGGAACCCTTTTATACAGCGCAGGCTGTAAAGGGGAGGGTTGAAACCTCCATATCAGGGAAAGGTACGTTGAATCCAGCAAACCAATATGAGGTGAAATCCTTGGTGAAGGGAGAACTGCTTTCTGCACCCTTTGAAGAAGGAGATAATGTAGCAGAGGATCAGCTTTTGTATCAAATCAGCACCAGTGAGATAGAAAATAGCTTAAAAGCTGCGGAAATTAATGTGGATCGCATGAAGCTAACCTATGGAGACTACCTAGACAAACAGGCTAACCTTGATATTGCCTCGGGAGAGACCGGATATATTAATAAAATGTTTTGTAACGAAGGGGATTTTCTTCAGGCAGGTTCTTCCATTGCTGAAATCTATAATGGCGAGAGCATGTACATAGACCTGCTTTTTCCCTCCTATGAAGTGGGAGCCTCCTGGATGGAAGAGAAAGCCCAGGTTATTATGGAGGCCACGGGTGAGAAGATTCAGGGAAAGGTAACCGCTGTGAGTAATATGGAAGAGGTATTGGATGGTGGTATTCTTGTGAAAAAAGTCACCATTCGTGTGAAGAACTCAGGAGGAATTAAAGCGGGGGATCAGGCGGTAGGGAGTGTATTGGAGATCAGCAGCAATAGTACCGGAGCATTTCGACCTGAGACAGAGAAAACCTTGATTGCCGAGACATCCGGCAGGATAGACCGTATTGTGGCGAAGGAGGGGCAATGGATTGATAAAGGAGCAGTAATTCTCTCCCTGTCTTCAAAGGAGCTTGGTTTACAGCTGGAGAGTGCCAGCTTAGGAATCAGAGAGGCGGAGCTGGCTCTGGAAAATCAGAAAAATCAAATGAAGCAATATACGATTACAGCGCCGATTGCCGGGAGGGTGATCACTAAAAATAAAAAGCAGGGAGACACCATTGACCCGGTAACGGATGCTCAGGCAGGTCCGATGGCGATTATATATGATATGTCCTATCTCTCCTTTGATATGAATATCGATGAGCTTCAGATTAGAAGTCTCAAGGTGGGACAGAAGGTTTCGATAAAGACCGAGGCCTTTCCGGAGTCTTCCTTTGAGGGCATAATAGAGAAAATAAGTCTAAAGGGAAACACCAATAACGGAATTACATCATATCCGGTTACCGTAAAGGTCGTAGATTACAAAGAGCTCTTGCCAGGGATGAATGTGACCGGAAGGATTGTACTAGAAGAAGCGGATCATGTACTTACAATACCCAGCACTGCCTTACAACGAGATAACAAAGTATATGTTCAATCAGAAGGTTCGGTTTCTGAGGAGGGGTCCCTTGTTCCTGACGGGTTCAAGGAGGTTCAGGTGGAAATAGGCCTAAATGATGGAAGCAGTGTGGAGGTATTAAGCGGTCTGTCGGAGGGAGATACGGTCTATGTCCCTTCCGATAACAGCATGGTGGAATACTCAGAGTATGGATCAACTGTTGTAGTGGAATAGGAGGCTTCATGGATAAAGAAGCATTGATAGAACTAATTGACCTATATAAAATATATCGTGTGGGAGATACGGAGATTAAAGCCAATAACGGAATTAATATGACAATCTATAAGGGTGAGATGGTAGCTATTATCGGTAAATCCGGAAGCGGAAAATCCACCATTATGAATATTATCGGAGCGCTTGATACGCCGACCAGCGGGCAGTATTTTCTGGAGGGCAGGGATGTGAGTATGCTTAAGGGAGACGATCTTGCAGAAATCCGTAATAAGACCATTGGTTTCATCTTTCAGCAATATAATCTATTACCGAAGCAAAACGTGCTTGATAACGTTGGTCTTCCGCTGCTATATGCCAGAGTTGGAGACAGAGAACGGAAAAAGCGTGCACTGGAGGTGCTGAGGAAGGTTGGGATGGAAAATAAATGCAAAAGCTATCCGAATCAGTTGTCCGGTGGACAGCAGCAAAGGGCGTCCATCGCGAGAGCCTTAGCCGGAAATCCTTCCATAATATTGGCGGATGAGCCTACCGGAGCATTGGATTCTAAGACCAGTAAGGAGGTCATCGATATATTGCACCAATTGCATCAGGAGGGAAATACAATCGTCCTGATAACCCACGACCGCTCCATTGCAGCTGAGGCAGAACGAATTATTCAAATATCGGATGGAACCATCGTCTTTGATGGCGATTCAAAGGAGTATAAACATGACAATTTGGCAGACGTTGAAAATAGTATGGGCTAATATCATAAAAAACCGTATGAGATCCTTCCTTACCATGCTTGGAATGATTATCGGAGTAGCCTCTGTAATTCTACTGGTTAGCCTAATGCAAGGGTTTTATACAAGTATGTTGGATTCCTATGCGGAAATGGGAATCAATAATGTTAGTGTTACCATAAACGGAAGAAACGGTAATATGATGTTGACCGAAGAAGATATGTATCAATATGCAAGGGAACGGAAAGATACCATTAAGGGAGTAACGCCAACGGTATTTCTCCAGGGCATCATATATAAAAATAGTGAGAAAATAGAATACTCTACAATGAAAGGAATAGATGAGTATTATACGCAGCTGGTGGGAAAGACAATTGAGACAGGCCGCAGTATCTCATATTCGGATATATCAACTCAGCAAAAGGTATGTTTGATTGGAAGCTATGTTAACCAAAGACTTTTTGGTGGAGCTGCAAAGCCCGGAGATACGCTGCGTCTCAATGGAGAAGAGCTGACTGTGGTCGGAATTCTTGGGGCGGCATCTGATTCCTCGGAATGGTCTTCGGATAATTGTCTCTATATTCCATATACAACGGCAGCTCGATTATACGGCTTTGGAAGTGTAAGCTCCTATGAATTTTTTATTAAGGATAGATCGCAGGTTTCTGCTGAGACAGATAAGATCAAAGAGTATCTTTTTCGTACCTTCCGCGACACCAAGGCTTATTCTGTCAGCAATATGGTTGATATGCTGAAGGCCATTGACGGTGAGATGTCCATATTGACATCAATGATTGCAGGAATTGCGGGAATATCCTTGGTGGTAGCAGGAGTAGGAATTATGAACATCATGCTGGTATCCGTATCCGAGAGGATCAAGGAGATAGGTATTCGTAAATCACTGGGTGCAAAGCATAAGGATATTATGAGGCAATTTGTACTTGAGGCCGGGGCGACCAGCACCATAGGAGGAGTCCTTGGAATTGCGCTTGGTACAATACTTACCATCGAGGGCGGCAAGCTGTTAAGAATTAATGCTATGCCCACCACAAACAGTATGGTGACCGCTTTTTGTATATCAGTGAGTATAGGCATATTATTTGGATATCTACCGGCCAGGAAGGCAGCAAAGCTAAATCCCATTGACGCCTTAAGAAGTGAATAATAAATCTAGATATTTATAGACATAAGCTTATCTTTCTATGCAAAGATACCGATATATAGTTGAGGGTTCTAACAGACCCTATTATGTGCGAGATCATATCGAAATTTAAGTGGATAGAATACATTGCCCATAATTCTTATCAATATTGTCACGAAGAGCAACAGGATCGGTATCGACCGAAGGTGCTCCGGTAGGTAGTAGCTTTGACTATAATTATACTGCCAAAGAGCAATCAGAATTAGACTGATCAGATAGGAAGCAGAGTTAGAAATAAATCGAAGCTTTGAATAGTTATATTTTTTTTTCAGAGAACCGAGTAGAAAGTCATTATCCTTAACCATGTTTTGCAGTATTTTATTTTGAGATTTCTTACTGTAATCGATGGCCGCATAGGATAGTATGGGCGGAAGGGCATTTAAAAAAAGCAGGATGTATAAGGGCGATACAGGGAATCTGCGAAGCCCAAGGTAAAGAGCTATGATAAGTAATACAGAGGATAAGAACCATCTGCTGATGATTAATGCTCTGTAATAAGCAACAGCTCGTATTTCTTTTTTCATAATGGCTGCCTTTTCGTTCATGCTATTCTCCTTTCGATAGAGTGATAATTGTTCCCTTCAAAAAGCACGAAGGAATAGTTTTATTATATGTTATTTGCCTTTATTCCTCAAGCCTTGTTTTAATAGGTAAATGGGTGCTGATAAACTTAAAGTTTTTAAAATAACCTTTGAAAAATACTGTAAAACCGTATATAATATAAACGTATATGTTTAAGTTGCCGAAGATTGGAAAAAAATATAGGATAGAAGAATTAAAATACAAATAGTCTCGAATTCGTCGGGATCAATATGAAGAGGAAAGTTGCTTGTTCATGATGCTTCATGAAAAGGAAAGGAGTTAGTATGTTAGGTAGTGATATCGGAATTGATTTGGGTACAGCCAGCGTGT
>JAEYXC010000287.1 GCA_023428655.1 Bacillota bacterium
TTGTTATGTTTCAGAGCTTCCGCCATATGCTTCATAGACAGTATGGAGAATCAGAAAAGCAATCGGTGGAGGTAATCGGAAATAATATTGATTATATTCTAAATGATGTTGAGAACATCTCCAAGTCAATTATCTCGAATCAGGAGCTGATGGATAGTATAAAAGAAGGAGAGCAGGAGCAGCTCGTAGACAAATTATACAGCTTTTATATTTCGAGTAATAGCATTGAAGGAATCTATGTAATAACTCCCACCGGGTATCAGCACGTGGGAGCGGAATTGAAGGATGGGGTTAAAAGCTTTCCCCGCGGTGAATTAGAGCACACCACGGGTGAGATTGTATGGTATCCGACGACCCCCAAAAATGTAAAGGTTCTCTCGGGAAGTATGACCAAACGATATTTCTCCATGGGGAGAAAAATGATTGATATTTATTCTTTGAAGGAACTGGGATATCTGAATATCGAGGTGGATGAAACGGTTCTGACCGGAGCATTTACCGGTTTACAGGATGAAAACAGCAAGATTCTTGTATGCGACAGATTGGGAAATATCATTGCCAGCTCGGAGGGTGATTTTACTCCCATCGATATCAATGAATCCCGTTATTTCAGAACCATGCTTCAGGACAATAATCCCAATTATGTCAGCTATCTGGAGGATGGAAAAAAATATGTAGCAATTTATTCTTCACTGAATTATGGCAAGTGGTTTATTGTAAAAACTGTTCCGGAAGCGGTTCTTTATGCCGATCTAAACAGAATACAGATGGTTACGATTCTCGGCGGGATCATATTCCTAGTCATTATGTTTAATGTCGTCTTTATCTACACCAGAAAGATTACAAAGCCGATTGAGGTAATGATGCAGCAGATGAAGGAGGTCGAGGCCGGTAATCTGGATGTTAGAGTAGAATCCACTGTTTATAATGAATTGGATGATCTTAGCGAAAGCTTTAATCAGATGGTGAATCAGATCAAGCGATTAATGGAGGACATTGTAGCGGTAGAGCACAATAAGAACGAGCTGGAATTGGAGGTTCTTCATGCGCAGATTAATCCCCACTTTTTATACAACACCCTGAATACGATAAGGTGGATGGCGAAGATTAAAGGAGAGGATAGTATCTCCGATGCCTTGGTGGCTTTAGTGAAGCTATTAAGAGTCAGCATTAGCTTTGGTAACAATATGATTTTGCTGCAGGATGAAATCCAATATATTGAGAATTATGCTTTAATCCAAAAGCTGCGCTTTAATCAAATGTTTGAAATACATTATAATATTCAAGAAGAGCATAAGAGGCTGAACATACCAAAGCTGATATTACAGCCCATTGTTGAAAACTCTTTGATCTATGGGATTGATGAAGCAGAAAAACGGGAAGAGCCTATCATCATCGACATCTTTACCAGAGAAAAAGAAAATCGGATTGAAATTGTAGTTAAGGATAATGGAAGTGGCATTGAGAAAGAGATACTGGATAACATTTTTAAACAGGAGCAGAATATCAACAGATTTAGTAAGGTCGGTTTAAATAACGTAAACCAAAGACTGAAATTATATCTGGGTGATGAATTCGGGCTACAGATTATTTCTACGGTAGGAGTTGGCACCACAGTAATAATTAGTGTACCGAATAACGCTTCCTAGAGGAGATGCGTATGTATAAAATAATGATAGTGGACGATGAGATGCTGGTTCGCATTGGTGTAAAGGCTCTAATTAACTGGCAGGAGTTGGGGTTTGAGATCGTTGCAGAAGCCAGTAATGGCCAATCTGCCTTTGAAAAATATGTTGCGTTGAAGCCGGATATCGTAATCACGGATATAAAGATGCCAAAGCAGGACGGTGTCTGGCTTGCAAAAAAGATCAAAGAATACAATCCAAATTCGGAAATCATTTTTTTAACCTGTTATGACGATTTTTCTTATGCGAAGGAAGCGATTAAGCTAAGGGTGTCGGACTATATCCTAAAGGCAGAGATGGAAGAAGAAGAGCTGAAGAAGATTCTGTTGGAAAAGAAGAAAAAATTGGATGCCTTGGTTGGACAATCAGTCGAAACAGAAAACACCAAGCTACTGTTAAGAAAGCAGCAGGAATATCTGCTCGGTCTGCTGTTAAGCAGTAATCGATCCATAGACGCAATCCGTGAAGAGTTCCATAATGCCCATGTAGAGTGGAATTCAAAACAATATTGCTTCGTGCAATTTGACTTTCGAACCGGACTAAAAAGTGATAAAACCTCTGAGTATCAGATTGCTAATATTTTAGCAGCCTGTCTTGAATTAATAATGAATAAATTCCATGATGAGGATGTGGAGGTATTTTCAAAGCAGTTCGGAAAATCCATCACCTGTTTTTTGATGGCACAAAGCTTGAACGATGTAAAGCTTCTAAGGTGCATCGATTATCTGCAAAGCTCTATTAAGCAGTATTTCAGTATCGGTTTTAAAAGTGCCAATACACCGATTACCGATACCATTGAAGCATCAAGAAAATATTTGGATTGGTTGTTTCAAGCCTCTGACTATCTGTTCTACCTGTCCGATGGTGAGCATCTGACAAAGGATACAATGATTAAGCTTATGGAGGGGCAGTTTATCTATGACGCCGCTACAGTGAAGGAAATCTGTCATTATATTGAGGATGCAGATCGAGATATGGTCTATAAGAAAATTGAAGACTTAAGAATTATGCTCAATAAGCAAAGAGGGAATTCCCTTGAGGTGAAGCTGGAGCTTTCTCACATGATCAATGATATTTTCAAACGCTTTGATACCTGCTTCCAAGAGGATAATGATGTATTCATCTTTCAGAAGAAGGTCATTAATGCGGAGGAGCTGGATGAGGTAATCGATATCATAAGAGATTTTGTCAAAAATCTCATTGAGGAAAACACCAGCAGTCGTTCGGATAATTCGGAGCTTCTGATTAAAAAAGCAGTCCAATATATCAATGATAATTATAATCAGAAAATATCCTTAGAGGATATTGCAGGGTACGTAGGTATTTCAAAATACTATTTTTCTGTACTTTTTAAGAAGGAAAAGGACATTACCTTCTCCTCCTATCTCAATACAGTACGAATTGAGAAGGCAAAGCAGCTACTGAAAAATCCTCAGGCCACAATCAATGACGTGGTGGATGAGGTAGGCTTTAATGATGCACAATACTTTAGCAAGACCTTTAAAAAGTATGTTGGGCTGACAGTGACAGAGTATCGAAGCAAATACGAAAAATAGTAACACATAGCGATAAGGTTGGCATTATCTCAAGGAAAAGCATTCATCGAAAAAGATGGGTGCTTTTTTGATGTGTTCACTGGGTTACTTTATGGATATGGGGGAGTTCGTGAATATCAGGAGGCTTTGGTATCTTTTACATATTTTCTTGATAACAGAAGGCTCATAGGATACAATACAATAGGATAGATGCTCATCCGATGATAGGGATAGGATGGGCAATCATTATGATTGGTCAGAGCTTTGGATAAGAGGGGGATTACTATGCTAAAGGTCTTATTTTTTATACTTGCATTAGTCAGTATGTTAACGTTGCAATACTTTGATGTTAATATTATTTTATCATTCCTGATAACCTTCTTTATTTTAGTCCTATGTAATTTCATCATCGGCTTCCTAATTTCTGTACTGCAAAGAAAGGTCTTGGACGTAGATTGTGATCCGGAACGTTTTTTAAAAATGATGGATGAACAAGAGAAACGTCGTGGGAAGGAACCAAGAATAAGGAATCGTCTTGCAGTTAATCGCGCAGCCGGGCATATCTCCTTGGGGGATTTCCAGACAGCAAAGGAATATCTGGAGGGCATCGATACCTCGTATTTATCCGAAAAAGACGGGTCATTTCTCGTATATAACATTAATCTTATTCTATGTCTTTATGAGCTGGGTGAGCTGGAAAAGGCAGAACAATTATATGAAACGAATCTGGTGAAATTAAGTCCTATGGGGAAACGACTGCAAAAGTCGATAGATATACTAATTGGTGAACGGTATTATTTTCTGGGTAAGCACAATTTTAGCTATGAGCATTTGAATAAATTATGTAATCGTGATTTAGAGAAACGACAATACCTAAGTGTATTATTCCGCCTAGCACAAATGGAGATCGTAATGGGGAAAAAGGAAGAAGCGACGAAAAAGTTAAAGAAGATAGAGAAGCTTGGTAATAAACTCTGGATTGTAAAAGCCTCACGCGAGCTACTTGTGAGTCTGGAAGCATAAGCCCGGAATTACCTGTGAGGGCTTCCATATAAAAAATTGCTAGTGAAAGGGAAAAATACGATGGGACAAATTGAGCCATATAAGGGGATTGCCCGCATCTATGAAGAGATACGTCCTTCCTATCCGGATCAACTAATATTAGATATTATCTCCGGTACGAAGTTGAAAACAAATCACATATTATTAGAAATCGGTGCGGGGACCGGGAAAGCAACGCTACCATTCGCTGATAAGGGATTTCAGATCCATGCGGTAGAGATCGGAGCAGAGATGGCAGAGATATTGAGAGAGAAATGCGCTGCTTATTCTAAGGTCACGATTGAGATCTCTTCCTTTGAAGAGTGGAACGGCAGAGATGACTTGAAATATGACATGATTTATTCAGCCCAGGCCTTTCATTGGATCGACAAGAATATTAAGTACAACAAGTGTTATGACTTATTAAAAGAGGATGGATATTTAACTTTATTCTGGTATCAGCCCACCGGCCGTAGGTCACGGGAACGGATGGAGTTAGAGGAGCAGGTGGACAGAATTGTTAAGCATTACATAACAGAGTATTCTACGAATTATGAAAAACCGTCCCGTATTGCCCATACCGGAGTGTCGGACAAGGAGGCAAGGAGGAAGGAGCTAGAGGAGTCGGGCTTATTTAGGATTCTCCATGAAAAAGAATATACCTATGAGGTGGTTAATAGCCCGGAGCAATATCTGAAGGCCATGAAATCGGTACCCGCCTACACATCCCTTCTGGATGGATTGGAGCCTGAAGTAGTTATGAAGCTGGATCAAGAAATCCAGGAGCTTATTATAAAGCACGGTGGTTGCGTAAAGGAAGAATTCGATTATTCTTTATACATAGCCCAAAAGTTTAACTAACAATAAACTCTTTTCAAATTAAGGGAAGAAGCAAATAGAAATATGTTTTGATTACTTTAAACTATACATCCTTTGTACAGATATTGCAAAGCAGCCGGATGAATGGATTGATATAATAGCCTTCGAAAGGAGGATGCATATGAACTGTTTTGAAGAAATAGAGTTTGTAATCGATTATATTGAACAGAATATCGACGATTGGGATATGAATCATATTTCAAAGCTTACGGGCATTCCCGGTGGCTTATATCAGAGGATATTTTCCTATGTATGCGGTATTTCTATATCGGAATATGTTCGTAAGCGCAGAATAACCGAAGCAGCGAGAAAAATACTGCAGGGTGGAAGCAGTGTTATCGATATCGCAATGGAATATGGCTATTCCTCTCATTCGGCGTTTACACGAGCGTTTAAGGAGCAATTCGGTGTTCCGCCGACAAGCCTTACAAGCGATTTATTTCAGGCACAGGCATATCAGCGTTTTTCCTTTCAGAGTGATGAAACCTATTATATTATGAAAGGACGAAGAATGATGGCTGATATCGTAAAAGTAGAATTTGTAGAAATGGAGGAGCGTCTGCTAATCGGTATTGCAATGTCGAAGACCGGATACAGAGTAAAGGAGCTTTGGAGGGAGTATTTGGATGGAGGGATTTTGGAAAAGCTTGGAGAACTGGAGAATTGTCAATGCGAGGATATGGCCGAGGATTATATAGGCCTCGGATACGCTACGGATTTTCGGGATGATAAGAGCCTCGGTAATGAGTATATCGTAGGCAGGTATTTCATACCAGGTACACCGGTTCCGGAAAAAATGACAAGTAAAGTGATACCGAAAGGAACGGTTGTAAAGGCACAGATAAAAGGAAAAAATCTGGATGATATTATCAATCATGCATACCTTTTAATCAATGATATGGTACAGAAAAACGGATATCGATTGGATTATAGTGACTTTTACTGGTCGGAGGTTTATACCTATGAAAGATATTGTAGACCCTTTGAGGAAAGTAAGGGCGAACTGATTTTGGACTGGTATATGCCCTGTATAAAGATATGATGAAAGAAGCTTGTGAGCAGGAATATTTATTCTATCTCAATAAGACTGAAATATGTTGATAAGGGTTGCCAAAGGGCAACCCTTATTTGTATAATTATCTTAGCGTTGGTCGATGATGTTATATATGGTTATTGAGTGGAAGTGTAGGAGTATAATTCATAATTGAATGATATGCAAGCTATAGATTTGTGCTAGTGAGAGGAAAAGTGTAACATCATAGATTGAGATAATAATGCTAATAGCTTTATAAAACAGGGTATGATAGTACAATTGTAAGAAGGGAAAATCCCACCTCCGCAAAAGAAGAGAACTGGGATTATAGGTATGAAAAATGAAATTAGTTATTATCCGCCATGCTGATCCGGATTATGATAAGGATTCCTTAACTGAAAAAGGATGGAGAGAAGCGGAGTATTTATCCGAGCGTATTGCTAAGATGGATGTTCAAGCGTTTTATGTGTCCCCCCTAGGGAGAGCAAAGGATACTGCTTCAGTTACACTAAAAAAGATGAATCGAGAAGCCAAGGTTTTACCGTGGCTTAGAGAGTTTCATGCACCAGTCCTTGACGAAGAGACCGGGGAGAGACGTATCCCTTGGGATATGCTTCCATCTGCCTGGACTACAGTCAATGAATATTATGATAGAAATCTCTGGCATACAACCTCACGAATGCAGACGGGAAAGGTGAACGAAGAGGCTCAGCTTGTTTATTCCGGTTTGGATGAGCTACTTAAGGAGCATGGCTATCAGCATGAGGGAAATCTATTTCGGGCAATCAGACCCAATCAGGAAACGATCGTTCTTTTTTGTCATTTTGGAGTTGAGTGCGTAATTTTAGGCCATTTACTTGGAATCTCTCCAATGGTTCTATGGCATGGCTTCTGTGCAGCACCTTCCTCTGTGACAACCTTAATTACGGAGGAGCGTAGGGATGGACTTGCTTATTTCCGCATGAGCTCCTTCGGTGATATTTCACACCTATATGCGAAAGAGGAACCACCGGCATTTGCAGCAAGGTTTTGTGAGATGTTTACAAACACAGAGGAACGCCATGACTAGAGCGTCCTCCTTTTGATACCAAAATGTACATAAATAATGAGGTTATGGATGAACTCCATAACCTCTAATTCTTGGATCGCTTTTGCTCCATTCCGTAAGCGCTTTAATATATTTCGGCTTATATAGGGAGCAGATTCTTTAGGTATCGTAGAAGGCTTCACCGATGGGTATCGTAAAATGCTTTTCGCCCATACTATCTCTCATATGGTAGGACAAAATCAGCTGTTTCTAAGGGGGAGTATTCTTTATAACACTGTAAATCATTCTCCTTCCATACTCCATCCCACTTATCGTCCTGTATTACTCCATATTCGTTGCGATCTCTTTGCTTTCCTCTTGAAATTGCCACCTCTATCGGGCAATCAATCCAAATCGTAAATGAAAAATATTTCAGCAGCTCGGGACGAAGCAAACCAACTCCTTCAATAATCAGATAATCCTTAGCCGCTATCGTTGATGAACCGGACACCTCATTTTTCACCCAATCAAACTCGCCAAAGGTGATTGTTTTATTACCGGCTACATAGGGTTCTAAAACCTCATTCTTCAATCGATTAAAATCCATGATATTCCATAGCTCAAAATCAACACTACTATTTGATGTGCAAAAGGAATCCAGCCCAATGATGTCTGCATGGATTTCTTTCGCCAATTGCCTTGCAAAGGTTGACTTTCCTGAGCCTCCAAAGCCGGAGATACCGATGATTGCAGGCTTTTTGAGTTTATTAAGAGTGTCTATTCGTAACAAATTTGACATTTTATCCCCTATCTATGACATTCAGCTTATATATTACACTATAATATATATACTATTAATAATCTAGCCAAAAGTAAGAAATGTGCGAATGATTTGAGCTGTATTCCTATTACTGTGGGATAAAATGGTTGAGCTATTGACCTATATAAGTTACAATTTGTTTTAGAGAAGAGAGTAAAATAGGATTGCAAAGGAGATTACATATGGTGCATTTAGTATATTGCGATAATGAAGGGAAGAGCGGAGAAAAAGTACTGGATAAGATTTTGGCAGGATCAAAAAAAATGGTAGTGCGTGGAGCAGCTGGTAGAAAAATCCCTCATAGCAGGGTGTTTGAGGGAGAAATTATTTATTTTATGCAAAAGGGTTCGGGTAAAATTACAGCAACTGCCACTGTAGTAAACGTTGAGAATTATGTTAAGCTCAGTGAGGAGGAAATCAATCGAATTATTGAGGAGAATCAAAGTAAGCTCAACCTTTCCGCGAAACAGAAGGAGCGTTGGCATAAGAAATGTCTATGTCTGGTTGAGTTTAAAGAGGTTAAGGAAATAGCACCCTTGGACTTTGATCATCAAGGCAATATGGATGATTGGCTCATTATTGATAAGATAGAAGATGTTGTAGTCGGAACAAGCATACCCTATAACTATGAAAAATCAAGATTTTAATCGGTATAAAAAAGGGATAAGGAGGCGAAGTAAAGAGGCAATTTATAAGAACGCCATCGGATTCAATAATGAATATATCGACTTTTTTAGTGCGGATGCCTTTGATAATAGAAGATATTATATAGCTGAATTCTATGGTGATGAAGGAGAAGGTTTAGAGAGATTATTTATATATGAACAAAAATGAAATGGATGAATTTGTGGAAGTGAGTGCAGAGAAAATATATCAGGTACTGAAGACTGATTATTTGTAAGGCTGATTAGATGAAAGAAATGGTATATTGAAAGACGCTTCGCATCGAAAATCACTTTGCTTGACTAAATGATTCCGGAAAGGTATACTGATAGAGCAATTCGTTCTGTTACAGCGTTTTAAAATTACGAATATAGCGCGAAAGGTACGTATGGAGGTTTTCGATGAATGAGGATAATGTAACGAAATTAGAATATAAGGATAAAGAAATTATACTGATAGCAACGGCACATGTATCGAAGGAAAGTGCGGAGCTGGTGAAAAAGGTGATTGAGGAAGAGCACCCGGATAGCGTATGCATAGAGCTGGATGAAGACCGTTATCAGAATATCATAAAGCCAAAGGCTTGGGAGGATACGGATTTAATCAAGGTCATCAAGGAGAAAAAGGTTGGTTTCATGGTGGCGAATTTATTTCTGGCCTCTTACCAGAAAAAGATGGCTCTGAAGCTAGGAAACCAGGTTGGTGGAGAGATGATTCAGGGAATGGAAAGTGCGAAGGAGACAGGAGCTACCTTGGTATTGGCGGATCGAAGTCTTCAGACCACCTTTCTTCGGATCTGGAGAAAACTAAATCTCTGGGATAAAGCAAAGCTGCTTGGAGGTCTGTTGTTCTCGGAGGAGGATGAAACGGATATCACCAGTGATGATTTACAAAAGTTATTGGAGGAGGATATGCTGGAGGCAGCCATGGCCGGGCTGAAGAAGGATTTTCCCAAGGTCGGTGAGGTGCTGATCAGTGAAAGAGACCAATATCTGGCCACCAAGATCAAGGAGGCTCCGGGTAAAAAGATTGTTGCCGTATTAGGCGGCGGACATGTACCTGGCATTAAGAAAGAGATATTTAACGACCGAGATATACAGGAGATTTCAGTGGTACCGCCGAAAAGCGTATTTTCAAAGCTCGTTGGGTGGATTATCCCTGCATTAATTACCGGTTTGTTGGTGTACTCCTTTATCATTAATTTCCAGACCGGATTACAGCAATTATCCGCTTGGGTTCTATGGACAGGAGCATTAGCATCTATTTTTACAGTGTTATCCTTTGCCCATCCCCTTAGTATCCTTACCTCCTTCTTGGCCGCACCCTTAACGACGCTGCATCCGCTTCTGGCCTGCGGTTGGTTTACAGGATTGGTCGAGGCGACGATTAGGAAACCGACGGTGAAGGATGTACAGAACGTTCAGACAGACATATTTACAATCAAAGGTTTTTTCACAAATCGTTTATTGAAGACGATATTAGTCATGTTTATGGCTAATTTAGGAGCAACAATAGGCACATTTATCGCCGGAACCAGCTTGATTCGAAATTTGTTTTAGTTGTTTAATTAGATTTTATATAGAGGCTTCCACATGAGGGTAATGTGTTATGCTCCCTCTAGGTCAATGTTATTAAGTTAAGCAGAAATATAACGCTTACATCGGTAAAATAGATGTAAGCGTTTTTCTTGTATTGTTCTATAAATCTTTCAAAAAATGGCAAATTTGGAACAGCTAAAATACATTAGAATGGTATAATCTTATTATACATGAACAGAAGGAGTTTCACTATAGACGATATTAAACGATTCTATGTAGCATTAACTATATAGTAGAAAATTGAATAAGATTTAACTATAGTGAAAATAACATCTTTTATGCCAGACTTTGAATAGTATGATGAATGATGCCACGACCCAGAATGCTCCGTTATAGACATCTATATACCCAATGATAAAAACAATGAAGGAGTTTTACATGAATAAAAAATTATCTCAGTCCACAGTTTACTTGATTTATGCAGGCGCATCTTCTCTATTCTTCTCACTTGTTTTTACAGTATGTCAAGTTTATAGGATAGATTCAATTCATCTGAACCCATTTCAGCTTGTACTAGTGGGCACGGTCCTTGAAACAGCCTGTTTCATTTTTGAAATACCAACAGGAATTGTCGCGGATATGAAAAGCAGAAAATTATCCGTTATCATTGGTACAACACTGATTGGAGCTGCTTTTATCATAGAAGGATCCATCCCATTCTTTGCCTCTGTTATTATCAGTCAGCTCCTTTGGGGCCTGGGCTACACCTTTACAAGTGGCGCGGAAGATGCATGGATTGCAGATGAGCTTGATGGGAAAGGCTTAGATACAATCTATCTAAAAGGAACTCAAGTTGGTCAAATATTCTCCTTTGTAGGAATAATCTGCAGTACCATGATAGGTTCCATCATGATAAACCTCCCAATAATAATCGGTGGAATTTTATTTATAGCACTTTCTGTGTTATTAATATTTCTTATGAAGGAGACCAATTTTACTCCTGCTCCTGCCCAGGACAGAAATTCCTGGCAGCAAATGGTCCATACCTTTGTGGAAGGAATTAAATTTATAAAAGGAAAATCGATATTATTATTAATGATGGCTATCTCCTTACTCTACGGTCTGTACAGTGAAGGTATTGACAGACTATGGACGTCACACTTTTTAACCGAAACAGAATTTCCAGATATGATAGATATTAAGCCTGTTGTTTGGATTGGAATTATTGAAGGAACTGCGATGCTACTTAGCATAGTATCTGTAGAATATATCAAGAGAAGAATGAAGAAATCGGGGGAATTGGACCGAGTCTGGATATTGACATTAATCAATGTATTTAAGGTAGTATCCTTGATCATCTTCGGCCTATCGGGAAAATTCTCATTGGCCTTAACATCATATCTTCTTTTCTATACCCTAAGAACCGCAAATGGACCAATCTATAGGGCTTGGAGAAACAAAAATATAAAATCGGAAGTAAGAGCTACCGTAATCTCAACTTATGGACAGATGGACGCATTGGGTCAAATCATTGGAGGACCAATTATAGGACTGATTGCTTTGAAGACCTCTATTTCCACGGCAATTGTTGTAGCTGCTCTCATATTATCTCCAGTTATAATCCTTCTGAAATACGGATTAACGTTCACGAAGGAATAAATCTGAGCAATACACCAAGACGAAAAGAAGTTTACATCATTCGTTAACTTGATAGGATCCCAACTAGGTCTTCTAGATAGACAAGTGAAGTAATAAAACTTGTTACTTAGGCAGGAGCATATTTTATGTGAAAGCCATTTTTGGTAAAATATGCTTGGATTAGCCGGGTTATCGATGTATAATGTCAATGTCTGTAATTCTTCAATGTATAAAG
>JAEYXC010000293.1 GCA_023428655.1 Bacillota bacterium
TCCTTACTTACCTCATCCGTCTCACTCTTCTTGCAGGCAGCAAATAAAGAAACCATCATGGCAATACACATCAGTATTGCAATTATTCTCTTGTTCATAAATACCCTCCCATTTATTTATTCACTAGTTTAGTGATAAAATTATCTTATCATATATGGTACTTCTACTTATCATGGTGATTATATTAAAAACCACTACAAAGTATATATGCATAATTCTGTAGTGGTTTTTAATAATGTATTTATTCAATTTCATGACGGTATATTATTTTGCATACTCTTTTTTCGGAATCTTGTCGGTGTCATCTCATAGATTTCCTCGAACTTATTGACAAAATACTCAATATTCTTATAGCCCACCTCTAAGGCAATCTCATATACCTTCATATTGGTTCTTAGCATCATCTGAGCCGCTTTTCTAATTCGAACCTTATTTAGATAATCTTTAAAGCTGCAGCCATACTGCCTTTTAAAAACCTGCCCCAGATAAGCGCTGTTTATGTAATATTTCTCTCCCAGATATTTCAGACTCAGATTCTCAGCATACCTCTCTTCAATCTCAGCCTCGATCAAATTCATTGTTCCCTTTGCGGTATTTTGCCTAAGATGCGTCAGGTAATCGGAATATTCTTCCGCAAATTGTTGAAATTTCAGTTCATTGCCATGATTCATCTTAAGCTTCAGGATTGCTTCCCGCACATATTGTATAATCTCCTCCTGCTCAATATCAGAATCCTGACTATAAGCCAGGCCCACCAGTCGATACATTAGATACTGTATGTCATGATTGACGGTCTCCACCGCAATATGCCGATCCGTTAAGCCTTGATATACCAGACCCGAATAGGTAATGATTTTCACCTTGTCATTTATTTCAATGGAATGTATCAGGCTGTCCATCTGTCTTCGAATATCATCCTCTCGTTGACACTTGGACATATTGTGACCCTTTTCATGTCTTGAATACTTTAAATCGCCCTTTTTATAATAACGTAAGGAACGGATTAATACTGCATCACGATAGGAATCTGCCAATGAGCATATCCCGTTCACCTTACTGCCGATACAATTAATAACATCATATCCCATCCTATCCTTAAGCTCCTTCATAAGCCAGTTCATCCATTCCTCCTGTGAAAGACCTCTCTCCCTCGCCATATTAGGACAATAAACAATGCCGATATCATAGCTTTCCGTGTTCTTCGTAATATCATAAACCACATGATTCGCATAATTTTTCAACAGCATACTTGTCAAATGATACAGTCTCCTCTGTTGATCCCTCCTTTTATCTACCGATAAAGCCAGAAAACTCTTATCACTTAAGGATATCTCACAATGAATATAGATTATCTCATCGGACAACAGCATCTTATCCTGCACATACCTTAAATTAACACTATCATACTTCCCCCATAAAATTGAGGTAAGGTGGGAATCCAAATAAGCCTTTTCATAGTCACGCTTCTTCTGCTCACTGCCCGCCTCCCTGTGATAGTCCTCTTGAATTCTACGAATTGCCTCCTGAAGCTCGTTCTTGTTCACCGGCTTAATGATGTAATCACAGCATCCGTATTGAATTGCGGATTTTGCATAGCTAAAGTCATAGAATCCACTTAAAAAAATGAATCTTGCCTCACTAAGCTTTCGTTCCTTCACACTACTGATCAGTTCTATCCCATCCATTCCGGGCATACGTATATCGGATATCACGATATGAAATTCCTGCTGCAGCATCATACGGATTGCACTGTTACCGTCCGATGCCTCCCCGGCAATATAACACCCCTCTGCCTCCCAATCAATTAAAGCGGCCAGCCCCTTACGAATATACGGCTCATCATCCACCAATAACACCTTACGTAGCGACATTCTATGATTCATATCCACGCCCCCCTTTTACATACTTACTTAATCATCCTACCTTCTGTGCTAATCAATATCCGGCCCGACTAGAACACCTTGGTCCTTGATGGTATATTTAATGGGTAATATTATGGTAATACAAGTGCCTACCTTCTCTTCACTCTCTATTATAACCTTTGTTTGACTTCCGCAATATTTCTTTAGCCGGATACAGGCATTGAGCATTCCCAGCGATACTGTCCTCTGCAGATCTTTAATCTCCGCATTATTCAGCAGCTCCTCCAGCTCCCTGACCTTCTGCTCCTCCATTCCAATTCCGGTATCCTCCACCTCGATATACAGATAGGAATTTTCTTCATAGACCGATATAAAGATCGATCCGGCATGCTCCTCCCGATTCAATCCATGAACACAGCTGTTTTCCGCAAAGGTTGTCAGAACCAGACTGGGTATCCGATAGGAGTAACACTCTTCGTTCACTCGAATTTTATAGTTGAATTTACTTCCAAATCGATACCTCTGTAATGCCAGATAATCCTCTACGAACTCCAGCTCCTCCCGTATTGTAATGATATCCGTTCCCCAATCAGCACTTTTTCGCATCAGTCTTGCCAGACTTTTTACCATATGTGCGGTCTCACGCTCATTCTTAATAAAGCTGTGCATTCGAATGCTTTCTAGAACATTGAACATGAAATGAGGGTTGATTTGACTGTATAGGGCCTGCAGCTCTGCCTGCTGCCTTGCAAGATGAAGCTCCTGCTGCTCCAATCTGCTCTTATATTCGTTTTCAATCAGGTTTTTCATCCGATCAGCCATAAGGTTATAATCCTTATATAGCTCCACGATTTCATCCGAACCGGTATAGTCCACAATTGCGTCAAATTCTTCTTCCTTCAGCTTCTTAAGGTAGCTTCCCAACAGCAATATACGAGTGGTTATGGAGTTGCTAAAAAGAGTAACCATTACGGCAGGGATAAATGCATCCGCCAAAAAGAGCAGGACAATCAACCAAGCCTTCTCCCTTAAGATAAAGGCATAATTCGATTTGTGCCCCTTAAGATAGATATCATAGTCAAATCCATAGGATTCGATGGATCTTTTCATTTGTATATCCCGCTCGTCCATTTGATCCACCGTATTGAACTCACCCTTGATTCCATTATCCTTTGGATCATTCGTAAATATAACCGTATTCTCATGGCACACATAGACCGTCGTATCGAGAGCAGATTGTTTAATATTACTGTTGATTTTACTATAGTTAAGATCCAGCTTAACCAGCTTATCAATCTGCCTTACTCCGGTTAGATTAAGTCTGCGTACCACGGAAAGCATTCTCTGACTGTTTGAGCTGATATATGGTCGGTAAAAATATGTTAAGAACATTAAATCCTTGTCCCCATTGATAAACTTCTCGTACCACTCCTCGGACAGTACTGAATCAATACGGTAGCACCGTCCACCACTAAGCATACTTGAATTATCCGAATAAAGGGTCAAAGAACTGATGAGATGCCTGGAGCTAGCATAGAATACGTAATTTTCAAAGACGGAATGATACGCCTTATAGAACTCGATATTATTTTCGTAATGGGTATCCAAGAACTTACAGATGGCATCATTCGCATAAAGATCCATGCTGATATAGGCAGCGCTCTCCAAAGCGGATGTAATATCTTGAGATACTGCCTCTATGATGTTATTCCTGTTTTCCTTTGCTTCATCCTTGGAGGCCTTTAATATGTTTCCGATTACAATAATATTCGTTAACAGAACCGGAGTCATGACACAAAATATGTATAAATAAATCGTTTTGGTTCTTATCTTCTTATTATCAATGCCGGATTGGAGCTTTCTCCACAAATATCCTGCCCATTTTAATATTATCCTTACTCTGCTGTTACCACTCTTTCCATCCCTCATGGTATACCCCTTTATGATGTATCCTTTTGGTTCCCGAGCTTTTAAGGCATATGACATAACGAAAAATTTCCTAAAAAATACAAATCCCTTTAATAAATTGACCTTTCCTTTGAGGTATATCATTTTATTCGCCAATTCAAAAAAGGCACCGGATACACACCCGGCGCCTTTCGAAAGCTTGAAAAGCTAAGCTCGAGGACCGTTTCACAATAATGTGTAATTTACTGTTCCTTCAATAGCTCATCCGTCATACGTTCAATCAAGAATTTTTTAAACGGTTTTTCTTCCTTCTTCTCCTGTTCGACACCCTCTGTGGAGAAAATCATATCGTAGGGTGTTTCCTTCGTATAGGGCAACCATTGCGGCATCTCACAGTCGTCAGCATCCCTTCCGTTGGGATCGCCGTTCTTAATAAAATTAGCCCAGTAATTGCACATCAAGCGCGCCAGATCATAATGCTTCCCGGTAAAGGGCCTCCAGCTTTTCGCCAGTGTTTCAAAGAAAAACCAAAGATCCACCGAGTGGAAATTCCCTGCATTATCCCATCCGGGAATATCCGCATCAAACCGGTAGTAAAAATTCTTCTGTGGATGCTCGGATTGCTGATTTCGTAAAAACACACTTTTCGCGATACATTCAATACCGCTGACCGCTGCATAATGATTATTCTTATCCTTCTCCCAAACTTCTTGGAATTTTAAAAATTCCTCAGCATATGTACCAAAAATATCTTTCGCCTTTTCCTTAAGGTCAGTCTCATTTTCTGCACGAATAACATTCATAAACTCATCCGAAGTATTCCCTGCCATCACGGGAACCATAACATGCTTATGCTCCATATAAAGCTTCAGCGGGTCACCGACGCAGAATTTACCGTCGACCGTCGTTCCCATCCATTCATGCTTCTCTCTGAATTTGGCATACATATTACGAAGATGAAGGGCATCCATTTGTCTTGCATCCTGAAGATTCTTTGCACCGACAAAGCGGAAGAACGCTTCCCCCAGCTGCTCTGCCTCATGGAGGGGACGAGGAAAACCGATGCTTCGCTCCTTATAGGGGCTGCGGATCATACCACTTTGTATCACAGCTCTCTGAAATAATCCTAAATTACTCGGGCTGGTCATCTGAGATAGAACGCTTCCACCTCCTGCGGATTGTCCGGCAATGGTAATATTCTTCGGATCACCGCCAAAGGCCTCAATGTTTCGTATTACCCACTTCAAGCCTGCCTGCTGGTCCAAATGTCCAAAATTAGCAGGTGCCTCCGGCTGTTCCCTTGTAATTTCCGGATGGGACAGGAAGCCAAATATATTAATTCGGTAATTAACGGTAACCACTACAACACCACGTCTTGCAAGTCGCTCTCCATCAAATTCCATCTCCGCCGGGTACCCCCATTGAAGTGCACCGCCAAAAAACCATACCAATACGGGTTGCTTCTCCGTGGTGCTTTTGGCTCCGGTCCAGACGTTCAGATAAAGGCAATCCTCGCTCATGGCAATCTCAGGATC
>JAEYXC010000296.1 GCA_023428655.1 Bacillota bacterium
CTTCCTTGTCAATACTGGCCGCATGTGCTGTTGCAACACTGTAAGAGCTTAACGGTAAGAGTAAAGTAATGAAAAGAAGTAAGCCAAGAGTAATTAAGCATTTACAAAATTTATTCTTCTTCATGGCCATTCCTCCGAATATTTGGAAATTCCTAATGTCACATCCTATCTATTCTGACCATATAATAACAATTGTTTTTGTCAGAAAAGTGTCATAATGTAAAATAATATATATTTTATTCTTAAAATGTTCCAGATAAGTTACCTTATATTTACAGGCAGGATGTTATAAAAGCCCTAAACTCAAGGGCTGCGGCAATACACACCGGAATATTAGACAAGGAAAGTGGGGATGGTCTCCCTTGTTTCCAGGATTAAAATTAGATTATTGATAACTTTTTCTACTTGTTTCACCTAACCAGATACTATATAATGTTGAATATAATTTGATCTGCACCATGAATTGACCTGTGCCAAAGCATATCATTGATACAATATGCTTCTATTTGCAGGCCTAAATTTGATTGTCACAAATAATAAAAAGGACTCGAAACAGTACGAAGGAGATCGGGAAAGAACTAGGAAGGGAGATTATAAAATGCAACATATACTAATCGCGGATGATAATCATGATATAACTGATATTTTATCTACTTATTCCAGAATGGAAGGCTTTGAACCTGTTGTAGCCGGTGATGGTGAGGAAGCAATTCGTCTCTTTAACCAATACAATCCTGAGGTGGTCCTACTGGATGTCATGATGCCGAAGGAGGATGGCTATGAGGTATGCAGGAGGATTAGAAGCAAATCCAATGTACCGGTAATTCTGATTACGGCAAGAGGAGAGGATTTTGATAAGATCATGGGTCTTGATATCGGAGCCGACGATTATATCGTAAAGCCCTTTAGTCCAAGAGAAGTAATGGCGAGGGTAAGAGCTGTATTAAGACGTATGGCTAAGGCCACCAAGGAGGCATCCAGTGAAAATGTCCTAACGGTTGGCAGCCTGGAGATTAATCTCGATGAATATACCCTACATATCGCGGGTACGAAAATCGCTCTAACGAAGAAAGAAATCGAAACCATGTGGACACTGGCTTCGAATCCCAACAAGGTATTTACCAGAGACAACCTTCTGGATAGCCTATGGGGCTTTGATTATTTTGGCGATAGCAGAACCGTTGATTCACATATAAAGCGTTTGCGCTCTAAGCTTGACGTTGTTGAGCATCCTACTTGGACCATTAAGACCATTTGGGGTGTTGGTTATAAATTTGAAGTCGAGGAGAAATAGAGGAAGGTCCTATGTCGAAGGATAATAAGGTACGCATCTATAACCGATTATTTTTTAAACTGTATCTCAATTATGCGGTAATGCTACTTGTAACAGCCGTCTTAATCGGTCTTATTTTTATGAAGTTATATAGTGATATGACGATGGATACTAATATAAAAATGATGCAGAAGCAGGCCAATACTGTAGGAAAAATGGCATCGGACTATATCACAAGCGGTAAAGAGGGCTTCCTGGAAGATATCGATAAGATAGGTGCTGTTAACGACTGGGATATCTGGGCTATTTCAAATCCTGCGGCACGCTACCCTATGAGCTCATCGATGGAGACCGGGGATTCCTATGACGTGTTTGTTACCCTTGAAGAATATGCTCCCTATGTAGAATGTATCAATAAGGCCTTTCGAGGAGTAACCAACCACAAGAAATGGGCGGATGATGTATATGAAAAGACAATTATTACGGCT
The DNA here is from genome assembly GCA_023428655.1 of Bacillota bacterium. Classification (GTDB taxonomy): domain Bacteria; phylum Bacillota; class Clostridia; order Lachnospirales; family Lachnospiraceae; genus Mobilitalea. Next base: position 1,762 of record JAEYXC010000296.1, read on the forward strand.
GCGGCTCCAATTAAAGGTGCTGGGCAGGAAGTGGTCGGTGCCATCCTGATTATAGGCAAAGCCGAAGACCTGGCGGACCTTGTAGAGAGAAGCTTGTCCATGATTGTTGCGAGTAGTATCGTAGCCTTAGGTATTTCCTTTATTATTGTAATTATCTTTGCGACGGAATTGTCCATGCCGATTTCCAGAATGCGAATTACAGCCTTGGAGCTGGCATCCGGCAATTATAAGGCTAAGACGGGTATTAAACGTGATGATGAGCTTGGAGATCTGGCTAAGACAGTGGATATTCTATCGGAAAAGCTATTAGAGAACGATACCCTGCGAAAGAAGCTGGATCAGATGAGACTGGATTTCTTTGCTAATGTATCCCATGAGCTGCGGACCCCCATCACTGTAATTCGGGCTTACACTGAGACTCTGGCCGATGGTGTTGTTCAGGAGGAGGAAAAGGTTCATCAGTATTATGATAGAATGTTATCCGAATGTAAATCCATGGAACGTCTGGTGGGGGATCTTCTTCTTTTGTCAAAAATGCAGAACCCAGATTTTGCAATTGATCGTGAGCCGGTTAATTTGAATCAGGTCTTTGAGGATATCATTCGAAGCGCGGGAGCGATCGCCGAAAAGAAAAACATAAAAATAGAAGTAACGAAAGAATATCCGGTTAATATGATTTTAGGCGATTATGATCGTCTGCGTCAGATGTTCATGGTGATCCTCGATAATGCCATCAAGTTCTCCGAGGAAAATAAAACCGTTCACATAAAAATAGAGAAATCGGACAAAATAATCGTGTACATTAAGGATGAAGGAGTAGGAATTGATCCTTCGGATATCAATAATATATTTGAGAAGTTCTATAAATCCAACCTTCGTCAAAATGCAAGCGGTACCGGTCTTGGTCTTGCAATCGCCAAGCAGATTGCACTAAAGCATGACGGAAGCATTGGTGTGAACTCCACTCCGGGTCTCGGCTCTGAATTCATCTTTACCTTTCCCCTCTATGATGAAGAGGTATGAGATAGGAAGGAAAGCATCCTCGGACGAAGGAACGTACCCTTTTAATCGGTGGTAAAAGTTACTGGACTAAAATGTGATAAAAACATTGAAAAATAGAAGATAATCGAGTATAATATGATTAAGGTAATTCCTGAGATGTTCGACACTCTTGTTATTTTGAACCTACATGATTAAAAAGGGATTCCTATTATTCGTAAGTAGATGTCAGGCCACCGTTTGCAGTGGAAGGCAGAAGCTTATGTGCGGTTACCCACCTAGCTTCGCTAGGAGTCAAAATACAGGAAACGGCATTTCGGGTATAATACTAATGATAAAAGCGGCCATGAGCCGCTTTTTTATATTCATGACAAGTGAAATGATTTATCATTTCACTTGTTGAAATTGCACCCCATGATTGAAAGGCTCGGAGTAATCAATAGGGTCCATTTTAGATTGCTTACGCTTTTTCAGAAAAACATTGCGTTCAGACATAAAAATCGGTATGATATTGGTACAAAATGAAATATATTTCATTCGTTGATATAAATACTAAGGAGAAAAAGTTCTATGGAACATAAAATTACGATACGCCCTCCGAAGCAGGAGGATGCAGAAGCAGTATATCGCTTAGTGATTGCCTGTGATATCTGTGATTTTGG
>JAEYXC010000322.1 GCA_023428655.1 Bacillota bacterium
CATCCTGAACATCGCATCGACCAGTCCTGCACATTATATACACGAGCTAATCGTTCTTCCAATTCTTTTCTGAATTCTTCACTAATTGCACTACCTGAGAAATGGATACATAAATCGCATCGATGCCCGCATTTACCGTAAACCGCATTTTCTTTTGGAAATGGCTTTCGGTTCGGTTTTTTCTTGATGAATATCATTTTTTTGACAACTTCCAAGGTCTCCATATTGTCCACTCGTATAAGAAGCCACATGCCGTCGTGATAAATTTTCGACTCAGTGTAGAGGTCAACAATACTCTTCGGAAATTCATCTTTAAGGGCTTCAAATTTCTCTCGTTCAGCTTTGCCATATATAATTTGAAAATCATAATGATCCTCATGTAGGATTATAGCAACGATAGTCTTATTCCCTCGTCGGAATCTCAGGCAATTTATTTCATAGTACTTGCCCAGCACCTCATCGAGAACATATTTCCCTCGCATAAAACGCATGGTTTCTTCCTTGACTTTTTGCCATTCGGTTCTTTCAGTCATAGGTTACCTCCTTTATTATTGTCAAAACTGAATATACTTGGAAGCAATACAAAACCTTAAATAATATTAGTTCGCCCTCTTAAAGCATAGCGCCTTACTATTTTATTATATTACATATTTGCCAATAACAATATCTATTTAACAGAGCGAAAAATGAATGATTTAGCAGATCGATTGCAATTCCCTGCAAATTACCTTCCCAGCCCTGGTATCCTAGATAAAAAATGGAGCAATGCTTTTATCATTGTTAACAATTGTAACATAATCCCTGTTATTAAACCATACTTTTCCAATGAATTATTTTCAGATGAAAATAAGAATTTGGTACAACCTTTAAAACTCCCAAATACATAAATACAAAAAACCCAAGACGGATTTTAATGACTCCGGCTTGGGTCTATAAGTTAATTATTTGTGTTTTCAGTGCTTTCCGGACATTAATTCATTATGCTACTTTTTCAATCCATGCAGCAAAGGCTTCCAAAAAACCATTGAGAAAAGCTTTTGTTTCTTCGTTGCTTAAGGCTCCGGTATTATCAATCAATGTGTGGGACGCTCCAATATATGCTTCGGGCTGTGCAAAGGTTAAGACATTCAGGAATACCAGCACCTGTCGTAAATGATGATTTGCTCCAAATCCTCCAATTCCTCCTGTGGACTGGCTGATCACCGCACCTGGTTTTCCGTTCCATACATTTTGACCATAAGGTCTTGAACCTACGTCCAATGCATTTTTCAATGCTGCAGGAATGGAGCGGTTATGCTCCGGTGTGATAAAAAGCACGGCATCCAAAGCTTTGATTTCATTTCTAAAATCTGTGTACTCCTTTATATCTGTACCATCAGAATCCTGATTGTAGACAGGAAGGCCTCCGATATCTATTAATTTCATTGTATAGCCTGCCGGCGCGTTATTCTTAACATAATCAGCGATGCTTCCGCTATAAGAATTTTTTCTCAAGCTGCCTGTTATAATTCCAATTGTCTTACTCATATAAATATTCCTCCTTAAAATTTTTCTTTGAATTATTGATTACATACTGTAAATCTTGTGCGTATAAACTGTGGCTTTTCAATCTCATTGAGAATTGCTACCGCCATAGTTCCACTTGTAACAACCGACTCTCCGTTTTGAGAGGTCAGAAGACGATCCGTTCCTAATTGAGGAGCTGTGGCTTCTCCGGTAATAAAATTAACTGATGGAGATACTCCTACCCAGTTCACATTCTCTATACTGCGTAAAAAATTGAGTGTTTTATAAGCTTCTACGGGAATTGATATCCAGGAAGCGGCATCAGGAATGTTCTTCAAGGTGTCTAAAAATAATTTTCCCTTGTCATCCAGTAAGCTGCCTGCACCGAGAACAAAGAACAATCTTGGGCTTTCTGTCTCACGGAAAAAGCCGATCAGCTTAGCAGCCAGATCAAGATGCAGATATGCTTTTGACGGTAAGGTAGCAAAAGCATTGACAATAACATCAAAGCCCTCAAGTTCGTATTTTGTTAATTCAAATACGTCTTTCACCATTAGCTTAGCATCGTTGCCCAATAAAGAAATTGCTTTTTCTTTATTTCGAACAATGCCAGTCACGTCATGTCCTCGTAAGGTACTTTCTTTGTAAAGTGCGCTACCAGCCATACCGGTTGCACCAATAATTGCTATCTTCATAACACACCTCCTGATAATTTATTTGAAATCTTTTGTGATATCTGCCAAAGCAATATCAGATAATTTTTTCTCAGTTACGTTTTGTATATTGTCATATAAGTCCTTCAGTGTACTTTCAATCTTCGCTCCAACGGGGCAGTTTTGATTGGTATTATTGTGAATTCCGAATAAGTTACGATTGTCTTCCACTGCTAAAAAAATATCCAGAAGCGTAATATCCTCTTCTTCCTTTGCAAGGCCTATCACACCAAGCTTGGTACTCGTTTTGATTAATTTCGCCCTTTTAAGACGACTCATCAAGCGTCTGATTAGTACTGGATTCGTATTAATACTGGACGCAATGTACTCTGATGTTAAGGGATGATCTCCCATTAATGCAATCAGACTTAATACATGAATACTAACAGATAATTTGCTTGAATACATAAGCACCTCCTTTTGTAACCATTATAGTTACTAATAATCAATTTGTCAAGTATACAATTTAATTTCATATAATTATATTTTACAATATTAATACATCCATGGATAAGATCTATTCATTACTGCTAATGTGCGTGATGTTCTTAAAGCTGATACAATGCATGGAAATCAAAACTCCCCGATAAAATGGATACCACCCGTATAACAGCTGGATTGGCTAAAGCGGAATAATATCTAAAAAAGATAGCCGGTATCCAAAGGATACTGACTATCTTTGAGAATTCGCTAAGGAAATACCCATCATTTCCTTAATATACTATTATAGACGTAGCAAGTGATCTCCCTTTATCTCCTCCGGACTCCAGTTAATTAAAGCAAAATTTCCCTTAGAATGGGTATCCACTTTATTAATCCATTGGGTTTCATTACTTGCTTTTGCAATTAGTAGCTTATTGGAGGTTCCTGTCTGATGGAGGGATGAATTAATTACCCACCATTTTGTAAATATCCCCGCCCTCTTTAAATCCTCCTCAAGCCGTAAAGCTTCATATACGGGTGTGGTTTCTGCTAAGGTAACTATAATTACTTCCGTTTCTTCCGGGTTGCGTAAACGGGGTAAGAGCTTACGTGCTGCCTCCGGAACATCTCCCTGAGAGCGCTTAATTTCCTGATTATAGCTTTGGGTTGATTCTAACAATAATAAGGTATGGCCGGTAGGAGCCGTATCAATGACTACTACCTGTTCCTCTGCTTTATCAACTATCTCTGCAAAAGCACGAAATACTGCGATCTCCTGGGTGCAGGGAGATCGTAAATCCTCCTCCACATATGCCACATCCTGCTCATTCATCGTCTCCCGTGCCTTTGTTAAAACCTCTCGCTGATATTTATGCAATTCTTCTTTTTCATCAATGTAACTTAGGCTAATATGCTCACTCTCCCGTATTACGAATTTTAGGTGGGCCGCTGGATCCGTAGTGGTCAAGTGCACTTTCCTTCCCTTCGCAGCTAATCCTAAGGCAATCGAAGCAGCAATGGTAGTCTTACCAACTCCACCCTTACCCATGGTAAAAATCACCTTCTTATTGGAAATATACAGGTCCTCAATAACATTCTTCAGCCCATGAATATCCTTTGACCTAACCTCTTCCTTGCATATTACAAACTCTTCCTTCTCAAGGAAAGCCCTGATATGCCCTAATCCGGTTATGTTATATGAACGTAGAGGGATCGAATAGCTTTGCAGCTCCTTAATCCCCTTCGGGAGGCTGTTCATCGCCTTTTGCTGCTTTTTAAAGAGACTGGAAGAGATTTCATCGTCGTATTCCGTTAGGATACCATTCATGATCAGCATCTGATTATGAACGCCGATTTCGCTAAGCTCTAGAGAAGCTCGTTCTGCTTCTTTCAAAGGAGTCTCCTCCGGTCTGGATACCAGAATTAATGTGGTCAAAGCACCATCGGAAAGGGTGTCAACTGCTTTTCGGTAGATTTCCTTCTTATCTTCAAGTCCTGATAATTGACCCAGACAGGATGCACCATGGGTATTTTCGCTAATAAAATTACTCCATGCCGAAGGAAGCTGCAACATTCGTAGGGTATGCCCAGTCGGAGCCGTATCAAATAGGATATGATCATAATCCTCCTGAACCTTTGCATCTGTTATGAATTTAGAAAACTCGTTAAAGGATGCAATCTCTACGGTGCAGGAACCGGACAGCTGCTCCTCCATATTCTTTAGGACTGCCTCCGGCAATAATCCTCGGTAGGGTGCTATTACACTCTCACGGTATTCCGCAGCGGCGGTGATCGGATCCAAATTGGCTACAACAAGATTAGGCACATCGGAAATAGCGACGCCTTTATTATTAAGCTCTGTATGAAATACATCCTGTAAGTTCGAGGCCGGATCGGTACTGATTAATAAGACCTTTAAGCCGTTGTCCGCTAAGGTAACTGCTGTCGCACACGCGGTGGAGGTCTTACCAACGCCACCCTTCCCGGTGAAAAATAAATATTTAGTTAAGTTAATATCCTGTGGGTGAAATGATCTCATAATATACTTACCCCTTCTTCCCTCTGTCCTTTCTTGATGATCAACAGCAGCTTTCTCCAGTACAATCTCCCTCGGAGCAGCAGCAATCACATTCTGCTTGCTCTTCCTGTTGTTCCTTGATTCCTTCACCAATGAAACTGATTGGAATATTGAGAAGCTTAATAAATTCTTCATTTGTTGGATAACGTCCCGTCATAATGATCTCATTATCCAGCACTGTAAGAGGTAATGCTTCTACTCCGGATGAGTTAAGGGTGCTATTTACTGCTTTGTTCTTAATAAATTCCTGTGGTGCACTGGTCAGATTAAATCGTTCAATCTTTACACCGTTCTTCTCCAAACTATTCAATACGGTTGAAATTCTTAAAAGCTCAGGATCTACTCCTACTCCGCACAGTCCTGTGGCGCAGCACATCGCGGGTTCAAAAATTTGCATACGATTCATACGAAACTCCATTTCTTATATTATATTGATATCTATCTATATGATATGCTTTATATTGATAAATGTCAATCTTTTATCATTAAAATATATCATAGTAAAATGACAAATTAAAAGATAAAAATACCCAGATCAAAGCAGCTATTGCTCTGATCTGGGTATGTCTCATTTGATTATCTCTACTCTTCAATTTGAATTATTTACTCATCAATATACTGAAAGGTGAGTAGCTCTGAAAATAGTCCCGTCTCTACTCCGTCCATAAACGGACCTCTCCGCTATTCAAGGATGCCTTTACATCGATAATCCTCTGATTCGAGCTCCCCCGAAACTGTAGACTGATATCCTTACACTCTTCTACGAATTCTCCATCCACCAATACGTCGATGTAGCTTAACAGCTTCTCTGTAGCTTCGCAGCGTGCACGACTCTCCTGAAGCAAGTCCTTCTCATAATCATAGCCGGTATAGCACCAGATGTCCTTCTCGGGATATAAATCCTTCACCCTCTTAACAAGTGGCAAAAGCACCCGCTGATTATTCGGCTCCATTGGTTCTCCGCCAAGTAAGGTTAGGCCATTGATATAGCTCTTCGACAGGGCAGACAGAAGCTCCTCCTCCGTCTCCTTGGTAAAGGGCTTACCGTAATCAAAGCTCCAGGTCTCCGGATTAAAGCAGCCTTTACAGTGATGCGTACAGCCGGATACAAAGAGGGATACTCTCACTCCGGTGCCGTTGGCGATATCTGTCTTCTTAATTATACCATAATTCATTAGAGATGCAGCACCCTTTCCTTGATTTCCTGAGTTCTACCCTGATTCCAGAATTGGGTACCGATATAGCCACAGGTTCTGCGCGCTACATTTAATTTATCCTGATCTCGGTTTCCGCACTTTGGACATTCCCATACCAGCTTACCATGATCGGTCACAATCTGAATCTCTCCGTCAAAGCCGCATTCATGACAGCAATCACTCTTTGTATTGAGCTCCGCATACATGATATTATCATAGATAAATCGAATGATCTGAAGAACAGCCGGTATATTATTCTGCATATTGGGAACCTCGATATAGCTTACCGCACCACCGGTGGATAGGGACTGGAACTGCGCTTCAAACTTAAGCTTTGTGAAGGCATCAATCTCTTCTGTTACATGAACATGATAGCTGTTTGTTATATAGCTTTTATCCGTTACACCTTTTATTACTCCAAAACGCTTCTGTAAGCATTTTGCGAATTTATAGGTAGTACTTTCGATGGGGGTTCCGTAGATACCAAAGCCGATGCTTGTCTCTGCCTTCCAACGCTCACAGGCCACATTCATATATTTCATCACATCCAGCGCAAATTCCGTTGCTTCCGGGTCCGTGTGGGATTTGCCCGTCATATATTTGACGCATTCATATAAGCCTGCATAGCCCAGTGATATCGTGGAATATCCTCCGTAGAGTAATTGATCGATGGTTTCACCCTTCTTCAGGCGTGCCAGCGCTCCATGCTGCCACAGAATTGGCGCTGCATCGGATAAGGTTCCCTTGAGGCGCTTATGTCGGATCATCAGGCCCTTGTAGCAAAGAGCAAGTCTCTCATCAAAGATCTTCCAGAATTGCTTCATATCCCCACCGGAGGACAACGCCACGTCCACCAGATTGATGGAGACAACACCCTGATTGAAACGACCGTAGAATTTGTAATTACCGCTCTCATCCTTCCAGGGGCTTAAGGCACTGCGACATCCCATTACGGGGAAGCAGTTCCCCTCCTTCAGTTCCTTCATCTTCTTCTCGGAGATATAATCCGGTACCAATCGTTTTGTAGTACATTTTGCTGCCAGCTCCGTCAGATAATAATAGGGACTGCCTTCGGTAATATTATCTTCCTCCAGAACATAGATCAGCTTTGGAAAGGCGGGAGTAACCCAGATCCCAGCCTCATTCATTACTCCTTGGTAACGTTGCTTTAGGGTCTCTTCAATGATCATGGCAAGATCTCTCTTCTCCACCTCATTCTTCGCTTCATTAAGATACATAAAGACCGTTAAAAAGGGAGCTTGTCCATTGGTGGTCATGAGCGTAATGACCTGATATTGTATGGTCTGAACACCTCGGTTAATCTCCTTGCGGAGTCTCTTCTCCACAATTTCCTCCATGAGCTGTTCTGTTACATTAGCGCCAAGAATTTCGATCTCTTCCTGAACCTCTGCATATATTTTCTTTCTGGATATCTGTACAAAAGGAGCAAGATGTGCAAGACTAATGCTCTGACCGCCATACTGGTTACTTGCAACCTGTGCGATAATCTGAGTCGCAATATTGCAGGCGGTGGAGAAGCTGTGAGGCTTCTCAATTCTTGTTTCACTGATAACGGTACCATTCTGGAGCATATCCTCCAGATTCACGAGATCACAGTTATGCATATGCTGTGCAAAGTAATCCGTATCGTGGAAATGGATGATGCCCTCCTGATCCGCTTCTACAATATCTGCAGGAAGGAGTAATCTGCGGGTAATATCCTTACTTACCTCTCCTGCCATATAATCACGCTGCACGCTGTTAATAGTCGGGTTTTTGTTCGAATTCTCCTGCTTCACGTCCTCGTTATTGCCTTCAATCAGGGATAGAATTCGATTATCCGTTGTATTTGACTTTCTTACAAGAGAACGTTGATAACGATATTTGACATAGCGCTTAGCAAGATCAAAGGCTCCTGTCGACATGATCTGATCCTCTACCATGTCTTGAATCTCTTCCACAGATACAGCTCTGTTCAGCTTTATGCATTTGTACTCTACATATTCTGCTATACCGTTAATCTGTTCCTCATTCAGATAATTTTTATCTCCGGACTCATTGGCTTTCTTCACTGCTGCAATGATCTTGTTTATATCGAATGCTTCTTCTGCACCGTTTCGTTTAATCGTCTTCATACGATATCTCCTTATGTACTATGATTGAGAATGTTATTATATAGCAAAGAGGAATAAAATGCAATGGACTTTGTGGCATAATTTCATTTTTTATACAAAATATAGTAAGCAACTCCCTTTTCGATACCGTATATAGTACCCACAACCATTTATTTCTAAATGCGACATTTTCTGACCTTCGGTGGTACATTATTTGATTTTTTTAATATACTGAATTAGGAGGTGATAATTGTGCTTCGCATATTAAGAGCAATTGTAAATTTTATCAAAAAGATTTTCTGCTCCATTTTTAGTTTCCTACGAAATATCTTCTGTGCGATTATTTGCTTCTTCCGCAGAATTTTCAGAAGATAAATCAACAAACAGTCTAAGGAACTTTTCTGATTGGAACGAAAAGCTCATAGCTGTAAGCTCTTTTTGAGCTCTCTTTGAATACGTGCATTGCAAAGGGGCGATGCTTCATCGCCCCTTCGTTATATTTCTTCTATTAATTCGTTCGATTATTGGTTGTCAGACCTTCCTTATTGCAAGGCTGCTTTGGCTTCTTCCTTTGTATCGCTATAGATAAATTGATATAATTCCATCCGATTGGTATCCCAATCCAATACAATGGGATACGTGACTCCGTTGTGTTTTTTAGGAGCATCAAAGGCCCCGTCAACAGGGATACGGAAGGTATCCATTTTGGTCATTTTATTCTCTACCACATCGGACATCACCCTCTCCAGCTGATCCTGGGTCAGGTTTGTTGTAACATAGCTCAGACTTTTCTTTGTAATCGGTACCAGATTAAATACATTCTTCGGTGACATATAGCTGTTGAATAAAGCCTTTATCGCTCTCTGCTGACGAACAATACGACCATAATCGTTATTGGCTCCTCCCAGTGTCTTTACTTTACGAACACGAACATATCCCATCAACTGATTTCCATTTAAATGGTTCATACCTGCTTTTACATTCCGGTTCTTTTTCTTTGATATGTAATTCGTTGTATTTAAGTATTTCGCTTCTTCCTTTCCGAGCTCAATATCAACCCCTCCAACCAGATCCACAATCTTCTCAAAGGATTTAAAGTCGACGGATACATAACCATCAATCTGAATCTTATAATTCAACTCGATGGTATCCACCAATAACCGGGCTCCACCTTTTGCATAAGCAGAGTTTAATTTATTGGCTTTATAGCCAGGAATCTCAACATAGCTGTCACGAAGTAGCGAGGTAAGCTTCAGGGTATCAGCCTTGGTGTTAATGGTCGCAATCATCATTGAATCCGTATTTCTGGCTCCGCCGATTTCCTCGATACCGAAAATCAGATAATTGGTTACATATTCCTCCCGCCTAGCTCCCTTCGCATGACCGGAGTTACCGGATTCTTCAAATTCCTTTATTGCCTCTTCATTCTTCATATTTTGGTACATAAAGCTGCTTGCAGCTTTATATAGGATGCTTCGTCCGGGAGGTGTTAAAAGAACTAAGGCTATGAGAAGAAGCAGCGATACGAAAGTAATACCGATTATCTTCAGGACCGGATGCTTTTTCTTCTTCCTCTTCGAAGTCTTTATAGGTCTAACAGGTACGTCGTAGCTTCTCTCACTTTGCTGAGTCTGCTCTACCTGCTCCTCATTCATGATATCAATAATTTGTTGTTTTAATAATTCCTGATCGTTTCTATCAGACATCTAATCACCTTTTTCTTTGTAAATAGTTCCTTTGTATTATTACTTCACTAACTTCTGTCGAGTCTTCGATAACCAAACCAATCCGGTACACAATGATAAATTTCCTTACTTTCACTTAATTCAATATAATATTTATCTCCTGAAGCGCTTAAGATCACAGGCTCAACCAATACCAGGCTGTCCACATGATTTTGAATATCCGCTACCTGATAATCGTCCAAAGCTCTTTCCTTAACCTCCATATCATTAACCCCTACATAAAGCCTAATGTCATGAAGCTCTTGTGTCGTATCCGTCCGATAACCCCCAAAATGTACAAAATACAATTGTTTATTACAATCGGTCATCTCCCTCGTCAGACTGACATTGTAACCATCCGCACCCTTGATCTGCATATAGCTGTCCATATGTAGCTTCTCACTCTGTCCATACCAATGCTTCTTCAGTGTCTCGATGGTCTCATCGATATGATCGGCTGCTACAAACTGTACATCATGTACTTCAATATTGCAGCCCTTCACCTTACCACCCAAGCTGATCATATATAAATTCATCCTTTGTACTCCTTTTCCTATCACTCTCATTGATGCTACTCATTTTATCACATCATATATCAAAGCACCATAACTGTACAGTAAATTAATAAAAACGTAAGGTGGCAATTTTAGGAGATGCCTTGACCTATTTTTGCTTCTCCTCTTTTGAAGCGGGTTTAATGAGCACCATACCACCCTTTTCCTTATAACCGGTGTCCCACAGCTCCTTTAGAGATAGCCAATGATAATTCCCATAGGTAACAGCCTTAACATAAAAATCATCCTCGAACTCCTCATAACCAATAATCAAGAACCAGTGCCAAACAAAGAACTTCATCCCCTGACTTTTATGTCGTAGAAGCAAATAAGGAATTGGCAAATCCAGCCCAATCTGCTGCCGGATAGCCTCCTTAGCCTTAATCAAGGAATTCTCTCCTGAAAAAGCTTCCAGTCTAACACCAGACTCATTCTGATCGACTAGGTACTGTGAGAAGCCATCGATGAAAAGCTTCAGTGTATTAATTCCCTGAACTCTCGGTCGAAGATAGGGTTTCATCTCCATTACGAAGCGGATATAATCTTCCTTCGATAGCTGATTTAAGTCAAATGGATAAAGACCTGTCTTATTATGTAGCAACCCCATAGAGATACAGCTGTCACAGGCAGTGGCCGCTCCGCAGCCACCCAGCTTCATCATCGGATCTCGAAACCAGCTTTGATTCCCGCCATAGGATTTGTCTATACTAAAATATTGTAGTTCCTTTCTCATTCATACTCCTTCTATCTTGGCTTCGATTGCAAGAAGCAAACAGCTATGTAAGTGATCTTCTTATAAAATGCTCTCAACGCTTTATATCATGTGGATTAATTCAAAGCAGCCTTTAATACCTTATAGGAAATCTTCATATCCTCCATGATATCGCCATCACTGGCATCCTGATCGATGAGAACCGTTATCCCGGACTGAAGTCTTGGCATACATCCAAGAATTTCATCTACATCAAGAGCACCATCTCCAAGACAGGCAAAAATATCCCCGTCAGTACGGCTTGCAAAGTCCTTTTTTAAATCCTTGAAATGGATTGATCGTACATAATCCTTAAGCTCTACCAGATAATCCACCGGATCAACTCCACCGTATAATACCCAGCCCACATCGATCTGAACACCAACCTGATCCTCTCTACATAAATCCAGAATTGCACTTAAGACCGGTACCTGTCTGCCTTTATAATCTACCTTAGCCTTAATCTCAGCTCCGTTATTATGGATCCATAATTCAATTCCATGTTGCTTCAGCGTATTGGCAAGTCTGCTGCATTCCTTGGCAAAGCTTTGATAATCAGCAGCAATGGTACCTTGGTTACAATTTACTACATAGGAGCTAATCTGATTCTTCTTGGCGGTCTCTATCATCTGATTGGCGGCTTCATTAATGTGCTCTGCAAAAACATGTACGCTGGATAATGTCAAGCCAAATTGCTTCATTATACTTAGATACTCGGCAACCTCCTCCGGCTTCCAGATAATATCAAGCAGACGCAGCATAAACTCATTGCCCTCTTGTTGTGCTTTCTGCTTCGCTAATATAGGATCATCGAATAAAATACAGGGTTCAATCTGGCGATAGCCTGCTTCCGCCAAGGTTCGAAAGAAATTCTCGGGATCCTGTTTACACTGTGCCATACATCCAAAAATTTGTACTCCATATTCCATAATTATCCTCCTGATTCACTGATTATCAGTGCTTTTCCCATATCATCTTCTCATTAACGAAATTAGTGAATCATCCATCGATGAATGAGCATTACACAATAATCCGTATGATAGTAATGTTTTATGCTCCGTTTATATTGATACAGTAACAGATTTGGAGGAATTTTACCATAGAAATTATGATATAACATGCTCCCTACTTCGTCCATGGAATAAAAATCTGATTAAAATGATCGTTACTGTCCTCCGCCATATGAAGCACGTAATTCTTAAAGCGAATGGAATCATCGGCATCCTTCCAGAGCTGATAGCCCTTTGATTTCATAACCTCTTCCTTGATATCCACTATAGTTCCTGCGAAATAGTAACGGTTCAACAGGCACATG
>JAEYXC010000400.1 GCA_023428655.1 Bacillota bacterium
ATCCTCAGGATTTATGCTGTTTAAGCTGTAATACCATTTCTCCATTTTTACGAGAAATTTCAAAATTTTAAAGCAGAAAATCATATTTCAAAGGTCAAATTGCTATTTTTCAAAGCATGGCACCACATCCTCTGAGTTTACTTTTGTGACGAATCAGGTAAGCTTATAACAGAACAAACAAGAGGGGGCAATAAGATGTCGATGAAGAAAAATACGGCAAATCAACGGGGAGGCATGGGAAGGAAGAAAGGCTTCATTCAGGATGTGGTAATGAATAAGTTTTCTTATTTAATTGCTCTTCCGGCTATGATTTATGTTTTTCTATTTAATTACCTGGCTTACCCTTATATGCTGATTGCTTTTCAGCGTTATGATTATAGGAATAATTCTATTATAGATATTATCTTTCGAGGGAAATGGGTTGGGTTAGATAATTTTAAGTTTTTCTTCGCCTCCCAGAATGCGTTTCGAGTTACCTGGAACACGATTTTCTTGAATCTGTTGTTCATTATAACAGGTACCGTGATGGCGGTATTATTGGCAATCCTATTGAATGAGCTTCGAAGCAAATGGTTTATCAAGATCACGCAGTCCATTATGCTGTTTCCCAGCTATATCTCATGGATTATGGTTAGCTACATTCTAATCAGCCTATTCTCTACTCAATACGGCATTGTGAATACAGCCATTAAGGCCTTCGGTGGCGAGGCGGTAAATTGGTATACGGATCCTAAGGTGTGGCCGGTAATTCTCGTTATTATGAAGATATGGAAGGGAGCAGGAATGAGTGCTATTATCTTTCTCGCTTCCATCGCCGGTATTGACTCCTCTCTTTATGAAGCGGCAGCGATTGATGGTGCGGGTCGCTTCCAGATGATGAGACGGATTACATTACCCTTACTTATGCCAACCATTGTAATCATGACCCTGTTATCCTTGGGCAAGATAATGTATGGAGATTTTGGTATGATTTATGCTCTGGTAGGAGATAACGGAACATTATATAAGACGACGGACATTATCGATACCTATATCTTCCGTTCCATGCGTCAGGTTGGGGATATGTCCCAGTCTACCGCAATCGGGCTATTTCAGTCAGGGATTGGCTTTGCTATGGTTTATGGCTCCAATTGGCTGGCGAGAAAGTTTTATCCGGACGGTGCACTCTATTAAACGATCGATGGAAAGGAAGTAAAACATGAAAAAGTATTCCTGGGGCAATTTCTTTATCAGCCTATTTATCCTGGCCTTTACACTGCTATGCTTCTTACCGATGCTGTTGACCTTTATGGTCTCCATCACCGATGAGACAACAATCATGCGATATGGCTACAGCTTTATACCAAAGAAAATATCCTTTTATGCGTACAGCTTGATGTTTCGGGATGGCTCCTCCGTGATTAGAAGCTACATCATATCGATCTTTGTTACGGTAGTAGGAACTCTATCCGCTGTTGTTATCACAGGGTTAGCCGCCTATACCTTGGCCAATAAGAATGTGAAATACCGTAATGTGTTGGGGATGTATTTCTTCATTCCAATGGTATTTGGTGCAGGAATTGTTCCCTGGTATCTGATTTGTAATATGCTGAACCTGCGTAATAATATGCTGGCATTGATTGTTCCGGGGCTCCTGTTCAGTACCTTTAATATGTTTCTGGTGCGGAATTTTATGAGCGCACTACCGGATTCTCTTAGAGAGTCGGCAACCATAGACGGTGCCAATGATTTTATCATTGCAGTAAAAATTTACTTTCCCTTAACAGTTCCGGCATTAGCCACCATAGGACTGTTCTATGGACTTGGCTATTGGAATGACTGGTGGAATGCCATTATGCTGGTGGACAGTGAGAAGCTATATCCAATTCAGTATCTTTTATTACAATTAAAGTCACAAATTGCAATGCTGAAGGAGCTTCAGTATCTTGGAGGTGCAACAGGAATGACGACACCGTCGGAATCGATTAAGATGGCAACAGCCATTGTAACCATCGGCCCCATTGTCCTGTTATACCCGTTTTTACAAAAGTATTATGTGAAAGGTCTGGTAGTTGGCTCTGTAAAGGGTTAAAATACATATAACAAAAAGGAGAGAATTTATGAAAAAAATCATGGCTTTATTACTTGCCCTAGTGGTTACGATATCACTACTGGGTGGCTGCCAGCAAGCAGCGGACAATAAGGAGGAAGCAAAGAAGGACGCACCACAATCAACACAGCAACCCGCAGAAGCTGGGGATACGACAGCACCCACGGAGACGGTGAAGCTGCGCTATGTTATTCCGGGAGATGCTCCCAAGGATCTTGAGAGAGGCCTAAAGGCAGTGAATGAAAAGCTTGCTGCGGATGGTATCGGTGTGGAAATTGAACTACAGTTCTATGCTTGGGATGTATGGGATCAGAAGCTCAATATCATGCTTTCTACGGGCGAGGAATTTGATATGTTTCATGTTATGAATGACAGAGTTTCCTTGGCAAATTATGCATCCCGAGGTGCTCTGGCAGACTTAACACCTTATATGGAGCAGTACGGAGCAGCAATCAAGGAGGTAAATCCGGAGCTTGCAATGAAGTCCGGCCAGGTAGGTGGTAAGCAATACGGTATCCCGGCTTATTGGGTAGAAAGTGCATTAAATCATCAAGCAACATTACGTACGGACATTCTTGAAAAATATAATTTGAAGATGCCCACAACCTTTGAAGAGTTAACTGCAACCTTTGAGGAGGTTATGAAGAAATGGGATGGTGTGCAAAAGCCTTACTTCCCCATGGCAGGAACGGAGCAGGTGGGTGGATATTTCTTCAACAGTGATAATAACTATGTTCTTTATGATAAGATGTTTTATGTAGGACAGGATGGAACCGTTATGAATTATTTTGAGACTGAGGCCTTCAAGGAAAGCTGTAAGAATGCCCGTCTCTGGTATGAAAAAGGATTAATAAATCCCGACGTGTTAACTACCTCACATGAACAGCTGGACAATCAGCTAAACAGTGGCGATTGGTTTGTTCATGCCGGAACCATTGGGGATATCTCCAATTTGAAGAAGAATTACCCGGATATCACCGTGGATGACTTTGCTTGGCTTGATTTCGATACAACCACTCCGGAGATTCGTCCTTACGGAACCCGTAATATGCAGGCAGTTCCTTTGTCCAGTAAGCATCCGGAGGCGGCTGTCAAATTCATTAACTGGTTATATTCCAGCCAGGAGAATTTTGACCTCTTCTTGTATGGCGCAGAGGGAATTGATTATAAGAAGCTGGAGGATAAGAATTATGAGGTTATCATAGATTCGACGACCGGACAGATCCCCTATTCCTTTGCAACCTGGATGATTGGTAATATTAATTACATATATACCAGTACTACGGCACCTAAGATTACCAATGAGCATCTGTATAATTTGGATACAACCGCAGTAGAAGGGTATGCCTCTCAATTTACCTTTGATGGCTCCGCCGTACAGACTCAGCTGGCAGATGTAAATACACAGATTGCCGCAGTGATTGCTCCGATGGCAGCAGGTGTTGTAGATTATGACACGAATATCGAGGAAGCACTGGAGCTACTAAAGAAGGCAGGAATTGATGAACTGGTAACCGAATTTAAGACTCAGCTGGAGGCCAGCAGGTAATAGTAGATAGTCACTTTTTTACTGTATTTATGACAGATAAATCTTTGGAGTGAGGGCTCCAAGGATTTTCTGTCTTGCTATCCTTGTATAGCGGATGCTATAGTATTAGATGAGGAGTATATTTTATAGGTAGATCAGCTCGCTTTGAAGAGGGAGATAGCTTAGCAGAATTCAAACGATACAATCCCATGATAATCGATTAAGGAGATAGAGAAATGTCAATCAAAGAAAAGAAAGAGCAGTTTGAAATAGAAAAATCAGGAAAGATCTATGAAAGCAATGTGCTTACCTTCCATGGAGTGGAAGGTTTTGATGTATACAATTGTTCCATCCCCTTTCGTTGGGAGGATAAGGAGTACATATACGGAAGAGTGGAGAAAAGAGAGGAATGGGCTCGTTCCTGGGTAAGGTTGTTTGAGAAGACCGGTAAGGATGATTATACCTTGGTAAAGGACCATATGATCTATCAGCTGGAGGATCCTTATATTAGCATTATCCATGGAGAAATGGTTCTTGGAGGAACTCATGTACGTAAGCGAAGCGGTAAGATCGATACCTACTATGGATATTTTTATCGCGGAAATGACTTAAATGATCTAACCTATTTTACAACCGGTCCGGATTATATGAAAGATATTCGTCTGGTGGAGCTGGCAAATGGTAAAATTGGTGTTTTTTCAAGACCCAGAAGTGAAGAAATTAAGAAAAAATACGGAAGCGAAGCAATAATCGGCTTTGCGATCATAGATACCCTGGAGGAGCTGACGGATGAGGTCATCTTATCCGCAAAGCCCATTGACGGCATTCTTGATAAGGACGAATGGGGCGGGTGCAACCAGGCTTACTTATTACAAGACGGTACCATCGGAATTATCGGCCATCAGTGTTATACCCAGCCGGTGGAAGCAGGAGAGGCTCTTGCTGTCTATGTGAACATATCCTTTGAATTTGATCCCGTCACCTTTGAAGTGAAGAATCGTAAGATTATAGGGACTCGTTCCTGTTATCCGGAGGGTCCGGCTAAGGTGCCAAATCTCATTGATTGTACCTTTACTTCAGGTATCGTCATGAGAGGGGACAAAAAAGTAGATTTATACGGAGGAATCGGTGATACCTTAGAAGGTCGTATTGTCATTGATTATCCCTTTACGAGCCCTTTCGCATAAATTCATTTTCATGTGTACTATCACAGAATGGAGCCAAGGTTGAGAAAGTATCTTAATAAACTATTGTCCTATTCCATATATCGAAAAACCCTACTTGCTTATTCCATCAGCATCCTGTTAATCACTACCTTGATTTTGGTAAGCCTGTATGGTGTATTTATTATGAGCATCAAACAGAATCAAATTGATTCCACGAAACAGCTTCTAGAGCAGCTGGTAAGTGAGGTGGATCAACTTAAGTTGAATGTTGATAATGTCATGTCGGTCATTACGAATGATAGTGCAACCTTAAAATTTGTTCAAGACAGCAAAGAGAATAAAATGAATAACTATTATTTATATCTGCATTTGCTGGAGATCAAGAGTGCTTATTCCTATATAGAGAATATCACCGTTATAAATTTTCATAACAATAAGTGTATTGAGTTAACCGGGGGTAACCAAAGCGGTTTGGATAATCTGGAATTCGTCTCCTCCATGCTTGTCCAGAAAAGCTTTATTGCAGCCAGAAGAATAGAGCTATTGCAGAAGGAAATTAACG